>PMKB01000093.1 GCA_003157595.1 Solirubrobacterales bacterium | reverse complement strand
GCGTTGTGGTGGTCGTTCGGTATCTCGGTGGCGGCGCTCGTTCCGTGCGTGTGGCTGACGCTCTCGGAGCGCTCGGTCAGGCGCGCACGTCGCGCCGACGCGGCGGGCGGGCCGCTTGAGCCCCCGCTCGTCGAGGTCGCGCTGTGAGCGCGACGACGAAGCCCGCGGTCGCCGCGCGGCCTCGTCCGCCAGGTGACGAACATCGAGCGGCGGTGTCGAGCTTCGCGCTGACCTTCAAGGCCGCGATGGGAGCCGTGCGACGCCTTCGCGGACGGGAGTCACACCGCCCGGGCGAGCTGAGCTATGCGCAGTGCGGCCTGCTGTCCGGTCTCGCGCAGCGCGGCGAGTGCTCGGCGAGCGAGCTCGCCGGCCTGGCCGACGTCGCTCCTGCGACCGCGACGCAGATGCTCGACCACCTCGCTGCCGGCGGCTTCGTTGAGCGCGTGCGCAGCGAGCGCGACCGGCGCATCGTGCTCGTCTCGCTGACGGCGCGCGGAAGCGAGCTGGTTGGGGCTCGGCGGACTCGGTATGAGGCGCTGTGGGCGCGCGAGCTGGCCGACTTCAGTCTCGAGGACCTGCATGTCGCAACGGCCGTGCTCGAGCGGGCCGGCGCCGTGTTCGTCGAGATCGCCGCCGAGCCCGACGGCGTCTGAGCGCCAGACGCGGGGGGGGCGTGTGGCGCGGCCGTGTGGCCTGCGCTCAGGCAACTCCAGCGCGGTGCAGCGCGACGCCCCGCAGGATGTCGTGCTCGGAGGCCTCGAACGCGTCGAGCTCGAACGCCTCGAGCACGCGGATCAGGATCGCCACGCCGGCGACCACCGTCGGCGCCCGGTCCGGATGCAGTCCGCGCAGCTTGCGGCGCTCGGCGAGGTCCATCGAGGCCAGGCGCGACAGCAGCAGCTTCAGCGTGCTCAGATCGAGGCGGTAGCCGTGTACGCGCGCGGGGTCGTACGGATCGAGCGCCTGGTCGATCGCGGCACACGAGGTCGCCGTGCCGCCAACGGCGATCGCGCGCGCCGCGCCGCGGCGCACCGCCTCCGGCACCGCCTCCTCGATCAGCGACGTGACCTCGGCGCCGAGCGCGTCAAGCTCGGGCACGCTGGGCGGATCGCCGTGGAGGTGGCGCTCGCTCTGGCGCACGACGCCGGCCTGCAGCGAGACGGAGAATTCGACCGCCCGTCCCGCCCCGACGATCAGCTCAGTCGATCCGCCGCCAACGTCGATCACGAGCGTCCGCTGTGTGCCGTGGCCGGCGCGGTCGCTCGTGGCGCCAAGGTATGTCAGCTGCGCCTCCTCGCGGCCGGGGATCGCCCGCGCCTGGAGGCCATAGCGCTGCTCGACCAGGGCCACGAACTGCGGGCCGTTCGCGGCGTCTCGCACCGCGCTCGTCAGCACCGCCGGACGGGCGTCCGCGCCGTGGTGCTCGATCGCCGCGGCGTACTCGTCAAGCGCTGCGAGCACGCGCTCGATGGCGGCCGCCGACAGCACGCCCGTCGCGTCGACGCCGTCGCCGAGCCGCGTGACGCGGCTGCGGCGCTCGAGCTCGGTGACCGAGCCATCGGCCTCCACGTCGGCGATCAGCAGCCGCGTGGAGTTGGTGCCGATGTCGACGACCGCGACGCGCATCAGCCGGCCGGATGCGGCATCGGTCTGCCCTCCAGGCCGGCGAGCAGGTTCTCGACGGCCAGCTCCGTCATCCGCGCGCGCGCGGCGCGCGTGGCTGAGCCGATGTGCGGAACGACCAGGAGGTTGGGTGTTTCGTAGATCGGGTCGCCGGGCGGCGGCGGTTCGGGATCGGTCACGTCGATCGCGGCGGCGGCGATCTCTCCGCTGCGCAACGCGTCGATCAGCGCCCGCTGGTCGATCACTGCGCCGCGCGAGGTGTTGACCAGGACCGCTGTCGGACGCATCCGCTTCAGCGCCGCGGCGTCGATCAGATGGCGGGTCCGCGGCGTCAGCGGCACGTGCAGGCTGACATAGTCACTGCAGGCGAGTAGTTCGTCGAGGTCGGTGTCGGCGGTCGAGCGGACCGTCATTCGGAACCCGTGCGCCCGTCGCGCGACGGCGCGGCCGATGCGGCCGAAGCCGACGATCCCAAGCGCCCCGCCGTCCACTTCCGCTCCCAGCCACCGCGCCGGCTCCCAGGTTCGCCAGGCTCCGCCACGCGCGTCGGCCGCAGCCTGCGGCAGTCGTCTGGCGGCCGCCAGCAACAGCGCAAAGGCGAGGTCCGCCGTCGCCTCGGTCAGCACGTCGGGCGTCACTCCGACCCCGATCCCGCGCGCCGCGGTCAGCTCGAGGTCGATGTTGTCCGTCCCGACCGCGTAGTTCGCGATTGCCCGCAGCCGCGGCGCACTGTCGAGCAGCGCAGCGTCCACCCGCTCGGTCAGCAGGCACAGCAACCCCTCGACCTCCGCCAGCGCCTCCCGCAGAACCGCGGGCTCGGGCGGCAGCGCCCCATCCCAGACCCTCACCTCGTGGGCGCTGCGCAGCCGCTCGAGCGCATCCCCGGGCACGGCGCGCGTGACGAAAACCCTGGCCATCCCCTGATTCTCGCCGCTCGGTCCGCCGCCGTGCACGCAACGTTGCAGAAAGACCCGGAACCTCCCCGTCGCACGCCGCTGAGACTGCGGCCGACTTGATACCGTGTTTGTACGCCGCGGGGTGGAGCAGTCTGGTNNAGCTCGTCGGGCTCATAACCCGAAGGTCGCGGGTTCGAATCCCGCCCCCGCTATTGAAGGGCCTGCATATGCGCGTGTTTTGGCGTTGCGCTTGACAGCCCGAATCGGGCCGCAGTAGCAAACGGCCTAGAGGGCCCGATCCTGCCGGGCCTGGTCCTCGGGGTTGGGCACCGAAGGTCCGCGTATTCCCGGAGCGGTTGATGGCCTGCGGAGGGTCTCTCGGGCGGAGGTCTGCTGGTTAGGTGTCGGTATCCGCGCGCGGGTGTTTGCGGCGGAGGAACTCCCCGAACAGCGGGGCGGTGTAGGCGTATTCGCCTTGGCGGACTCGGTAGATCTGGTTGCCTTGGAGGAGACGGTTGACGCTTTGCTGGGTGGCGTTGGGCTTGCGGGTCTGGAATTGCGCGGCGAGGTCGGCGAACTGGAAGTGTTCGCCGCCGAGGCTGCCGGCGACGCGCAACGTGAGCTGGTCAGACGCGGCGGCGTCGTTGTAGCGTCCTTCGAAGAACTCGCGGTCGAGGTCGTCCTGTACGAGCCGCTTGACGGCGCGGTAGAGCCGATCGTCAATCAACTCGGCATCGCTGTCGACGGCGGCGTCGAAGACTGCTTCGCCGTACTTCTGGATGAAGTAGGGGTAGCCGTCGACGTCGCGCACGATGCGCTGAGCCGTCGCCGGGTTGTAGCTGATGCCTGTGTTTCTGGCCGGCTCAGTGAGCGCAAGCGCGGCCTTGCTCGGCTGCGTCTTGTCCTCGGCGGTGAGGCTGAGGTTGCCGAGCTCTTCGGCCCTGAAGAGCCGCTCGGCGTGGCTGCGCGCGCGCTGCAGGTTGGTGACCAGCGGCGGCAGGCCGCAGACGACGAGCATCACTGGAAGTTGCGCGTCGTCGTCCTGGGCTTGGACGAACGCGCCGATCAGCACGCCGAGCGGGAACTGATGCTGCTGGGGACGGTCATGGATCGTGTGGGCCTCGTCATAGAGAAACGCAACCCCGGCTCCAGCGGCGGCAGCGAGTCGGCCAACGCGCGTGAGCGCGTCGCTCACACGGTCCTCGAGCACGGAGGTTCGACCCGAGCTCCCGCCGACGTTGACGGTCACGGCCACGCCGGCGGCAACCGTGATCTCGCCGATCGCCTTGCGCGTGTCGGTGATGACGCGTTTGCGCTCACGCGCCTCCCTCCGGTGGTCTGACGGTCTGGGCGGTGGCGGGGTCGGCGGCGGTGGGTTGCGGGGTCTCGCGAG
>PMKB01000156.1 GCA_003157595.1 Solirubrobacterales bacterium | reverse complement strand
CGCGACGTCAAGCCGGCGAACATCCTGCTGTACGAGCGCGATCACGCCTACCTGACTGACTTCGGCGTCAGCCACGAGCTCGAGAGCGAGGGCCTGACCCGCGTCGGTGAGCGTCTGGGTACCGTCGACTACATGGCGCCCGAGCAGTGCCGCGGCGAGCGTGTCGGACCCGCCGCCGACATCTACTCGCTGGGCTGCGTGCTTTACGAGGCGCTGACAGGACGGGCGCCCTACCCGGCCGCCAGCGAGGCGGCGCGGATCGCCGCACACCTGCATGATCCGCCACCCAGCGCGAGCGCGCACTGGCCGTCCGTTCCCGTCGCCCTCGACGCGGTGATCATCAAGGCGCTCGACAAGGATCCAGGCAGGCGGTTCGTCTCGGCTGCGGCATTGGCGCTGGCGGCAAGCATGGCCGTCGGCGTCGAGTCGACGGAAACGACGCCGCCGCCTGCACCGGTCCCGCAGGTGGGCAGCGATCGCCCCACGGTCGGCTCGGGCTGAGGGCGCCGCCGCCGACGAGAGCGGCAGGCAATACGCTGGCTTTCGTGCGCCAACGCGTCGCGATCGTGCTGCTGAGCCTCGCTGGTCTCGCCGGTTTCGTGCTGCTGACGATCCCCGGAAGCGGCCTGCAGGAGGCGATCGGCTGCATCCTGCTTGGCATCCTGCTGGTCGCCGTGATCGGCGTCGTCGTGCTGCGGCTCGGGCCACAGAGCCGGCCGGACCGAGAGCGCGAGGCTCGCGCTCGCGAGGAGTTCGACCGCACGGGGGAGTGGCCCACCGACTGACGCCGGGCGCCGGCCGGCAACCGGCGATCAGCCCCAGGGACCGATTCCGCCGACGTGCTCGACGGTGATGCGCGAGACCACCCCCGGGGGCGGATCGAGCATCGGTGGGAAGATCACATTCGGCCCGAGGTAGATGTGCGCGAGGCGCGCCAGCAGAGCCGGCGCGCCGCCCTCCACAAGCCGGGCGCTGCCACGGATCACCAGGTACTCCTGCAGGCCCATCGCATTGACGGTCGTGGACTCGATCGACAGGGCGACGCGGGAGTCGGCGGCGATGTTGCGCAGCTTGATCTGGCGGCGGTCGAGGTGCCCGGCAACGATTTCGTCGCCATCGAGGCCGACCCAGATGATCGCGACGCGCGGACTGCCGTCGGGCGCGAGCGTCACCAGGTGCGCGAGCTTGCCGGACTCGATCAGTTCACGCGCGGCGGGGTTCAGCAAAGACACGGCATCTCCTCTCGCGAAGCGCGGGACGGGCCCGGCCGAGGGTCACGCTAGCGTGTCCGACAGGAGTTGGAGTTCGCAGGCCGCGACGAGAAGTCCCCGTGCAGTCCCGCCGCCGCGAACCTCGTGTCGGCGTACCCAACAGAGGTGGCAAGGAGCGTTATGGGCGCAGCGATGATCGAGGTAGAGGCGGTCACGAAGCGCTTCGGTTCGACGATCGCGCTCGGTGGCGTCGATCTCGTCGCCGAGGAAGGCCGCGTGCTGGCTCTTCTCGGGCCCAACGGCGCCGGAAAGACGACGCTCGTGCGCATCCTCACGACGCTGCTTCGACCCGACAGCGGCCGGGCGCGCGTGGCGGGCTGCGACGTGGTTGCCGACGCCGCCGCGCTGCGCCACCTGATCGGGCTGGCCGGCCAGTACGCCGCTGTCGACGAGTTGCTGACCGGCCGCGAGAACCTCGAGTTGGTCGGCCTGTGGTACCACCTCGAGAAGCGCGAGTATCGCCGCCGCGCCCAGGACGTGCTGGAGCGCTTCGGCCTGCTCGACGCAGGCGATCGGCTTGTCAAGACCTATTCCGGTGGGATGCGACGGCGACTGGATATCGGAGCGAGCCTGATCGCCCGGCCCGCGGTCCTGTTTCTCGACGAGCCGACGACCGGCCTTGATCCGCGCACGCGCAACGACGTGTGGAGCTTCATCGAGGAACTGGTCAGTGCCGGCACGACCGTCCTGCTCACCACGCAGTTGATGGAGGAGGCCGAGCGCCTCGCGCACCAGATTGTCGTCATCGATACCGGCAGCGTGATCGCCCGCGGCACGGCTGAACAGTTGAAGGCGCGGCTGGGCGGCGCGACGCTTGAGGCACGAGTGTCCGATCCGGCCGATCTCGAGCGTGCCGCCACGCTGCTCGCGCAGGTCGGTGACGTTCGGCCCCGGATCGATCCCGACCGCCAGCTGATCAGCATCCCGGCGGCTGAGGGCACCGCGCTGCTGGTCGCGGCCGGACGCCGCTTCGAGGAGGAGCACATCGCGCTCGACGACCTCGGTGTCCGGCGCCCCTCGCTTGACGACGTCTTCCTCGCGCTCACCGGCGGCGGCTCAGGCGCGCCCCCCGAGTTTCCGGAGGGGGCTGAATGACCGAGGCCGGAGTCGGCGGGCGGCCGCCTCGGCCGCCCGGGCGCACGACCGTCCGCGACGCGGCGCGCGACACCGCGGGCGTCGCCAAGCGCAACCTGCTGCGCATCGTCCGCACGCCTCAGCTGATCGTGATCGGCGCGCTCCAGCCGGCGATGCTGCTGGTCCTCTTCCGCTACGTCCTCGGCGGCGCGATCCGGGTCCCCGGCGGCAGCTACGTCGATTACGTCGTGCCGGCGATCTTTCTCGAAGCGGTCCTGATCGGCGGAATGACCACATCGATAGGGCTCGCGGCCGACCTCAAGAGCGGGATCATCGACCGCTTCCGCAGCCTCCCGATGGCTCGCTCGGCGGTGCTCGCCGGGCGCACGATCGCCGACCTGAGTCGCAGCCTTCTCTCGCTGGCGATAATGGTCGGTCTCGGCCTGCTCGTCGGCTTTCGATTCCACGCCGGGGTCGGCTCGATCATCGCGGGCATGGCGCTGATCCTCGTCTTCGGCTACGCGTTCTCGTGGCTTTACGCCGCGATCGGTCTCGCGACCAAGGACCCCGAGACCGCGCAGATCGCCGGCATCCTCCCGTTCTTCGTGCTGATGTTCGCGAGCAACGCGATCGTGCCCGTCGCGACGATGCCGAGCTGGTTGCAGGGGTTCGCCCGCAACCAGCCTCTCAGTGTGACCATCGCAGCGGTGCGCGCGCTGCTCGAAGGGGGCCCCGCGGGCCACTGGGTGTGGCAGTCGCTGGCCTGGTCGGCCGGCATCCTGATCGTCTTCTTTGCGATCTCGCTGCGGCTCTACCGCAACACGGCCGCCTGATACGCCGGCATCGGCGCGCGCCTGGGGCCCGCGCCGATGGCACACCAGGCCTCGAACGGTCGGCTCTAGGTCGGCTGCACGACCGTGCGAGCGGCCCGCGCGAGCGCCGACGCCGCCGGCTCCGAGCTGTAGCCAAGCTCCGCGCGAGCCAGCGAGTCGTCAAACAACATCGGCCAGCGCGCGACGCGCACCTCATCGAGGAGAAGCAGCTTCGGCTCGCGCACCACGCGTGCGGCGACCCAGGCCGCGGCGTAGACCGCAGCCCACGGCACCGCGAGCGTGGGCGACCGCCGCCCGGCGGCCTCGCAGATCGCGCCAAACACCTCTCGCATCGAGAGGTTCTCGCCGCCGAGCAGATAGCGCTGGCCGGCTCGCCCGTGCTCGAATGCCAGCAGGTGCCCGCGAGCGACGTCCTCGACGGCGACGATGTTGAGCGCGCTCC
>PMKB01000090.1 GCA_003157595.1 Solirubrobacterales bacterium | reverse complement strand
GCGCCGATGCCCTGGATCGGGTGGGGTCCCTTGGCACCGCCGGACAGCACGGGCGACGCCGCGGGCTCGACCGCCACGAACCGCACGGACGGCTTGCGCTCCCGGATCACCTCTGCGACGCCGGTGATGGTGCCGCCGGTGCCGACACCGGCGACGAAGATGTCGAGCGTTCCGCCGGTGTCCCGCCAGACCTCTTCGGCCGTGGTCGCGCGGTGGATCGCCGGGTTGGCCNNGGGTTCTCGAACTGCTGCGGGATGAAGTAGTTCGGGTTGCTGGCGGCGAGCTCCTCCGCCTTGGCGATCGCGCCCGGCATCCCCTGGGGACCGGGGGTGAGCACCAGCTCGGCTCCGTACGCGCGCAGGAGCATCCGCCGCTCGTGGCTCATCGTCTCGGGCATCGTGAACGTGCAGCGGTAGCCGCGGGCCGCGCACACCAGGGCCAGTGCAATCCCGGTGTTGCCGCTCGTCGGCTCGAGGATGATCGTGTCCGATCCGATCAGCCCGTCACGCTCCGCCGCGTCGATCATCGCCACGCCGATGCGGTCCTTGACGCTGTGCGCCGGGTTGAAGGACTCCAGCTTGGCGACGACCTGCGCCACAGCCCCCTCCGTAACCCGGTTGAGCCGCACCAACGGCGTGTTACCAACCAACTGCGTGATGTCATCAGCAATTCGTGTCAACGTGGCGCTTTCGGTCTTGTCGTGTGGTGCTGTTGCGATGTCTGTCATCCGATCCACAACCCTTCTACGCGGACCTGCAGTCCGCTTGCTGTGCGGCTCATGTAGTTCACGAGACCGCTGTGGCGCCATTGCAGCATGCACCGCTCCGGCTGGAAGAAATAGCGCAGGCCGATCTTGATCTCCCGCCGCGTCCGCTTGATGAGGCCCTCGTAGCCCTCGGCGACGTAGTAGCCGAGGTCCTTGTAGCCCTCCTCGCGCGGGCGCAGCGGGCCTGTCACGCACCAGACGATCACACCGGTGCGATGGTCGACCTGCATGGTGACCCCGCAGTGAGTGATCGGACAGCCGCAGGACATCCCGAGCGGTCGCCCGACGAGAACGTCGCCCACCTGAATCTCGAGTTCGCGCGTCAGCAGCGGGTTGTGTGGGAGGATGATCTCGCGCGGTCCCGGGTCCTCCGGGAAGTGCTCGAGCACGAAGTCGTACTCGCGGCCGAGCGTGTCAGCCCAATTGTCTTGGCTGCTCACCGAAGCCGTCTCGTTCACGTCGAACAGGCCGCATGTGGTCGGTGCGACGGTGCATCCCGCGCACGACAGCGTGTCGGTCGCGACAGGCGGGAGCGGTGCAGCTAGCGGGGCGGCCGATGCGCCGGGCGATGCGCTCGAGGCGAGCGGTGTGCTCTCCATCGCGAACGCGGCCGGGTCAAGGTAGATGCATCGTCTGGCGAGATCCGGGTTCTCGCTCATCCGCTCGATGAGCTCCGCGCAGCTACCCGATCCGCAGAGTCCGCAGTCGAGTCCTGGGAGATCTTCCAGTGTCACGCTCATGGTGGTCACGTGCGCTTCCTCTCGGTAGTGGCTATGCCGTGATCGGGTGGGAGGTGGTTGGTCGAAGCGAGTCGACGGCGTGGGGGAGAACCTCGAGCAGGCGCTCGGCATCGGCGTCGGTGTTGAAGCGGCCAAGGGTGAGGCGCAGCGAGCCGCGCGCGCGGATCGGGTCGAACCCCATTGCAACCAGTACCGACGAGGGCTCGCCCGCGTTGGCGGCGCTGCAGGCGCTGCCCGCGGACGCGGCGATGCCTGAGGCGTCCAGCGCAAGCAGCAGCCGGATTGCCTCGCCCTCACATCCGCGGAAGCCGAGGCAGAGGTGACCGGGCAGGCGTCGGTAGCGGTCGCCGATCAGGTAGGTGTTCGGCACGCTGGATTCCAGGCCGGTGAGGATCCGCTCGCCGAGCGAGACGAGGCGAGCGTTCTCCTCCGCGAGCGTCAGGCGGGCAATCTCTGCCGCTCGTCCGAACCCGACCAAGCCGGCCACGTTCTCGGTCCCCGATCGCAACCCGCGTTCCTGCCCGCCGCCATGGACGAGCGGCTCGATCTCGATCCCCTTGCGCACGTAGAGCGCCCCGATGCCCTGCGGCCCGTTGAGCTTGTGCGATGAGATCGACAGCAGATCGATCGACTGGGCGCGGACATCGATCGGAAGCTTGCCGGCCGCCTGGACCGCGTCGGTGTGGAAAAGCGCTCCATGGTCATGCGTGATGCGCGCCAGGTCCGTGATCGGTTGCACCGTTCCGACGACGTTGTTGGCGGCCATCACGGACACCAGGCGCGTCGTTGCGCGCAGGCTGGCCCGTAAGGCGTCAGGCTCAACGATGCCCTCGGGATTCACCGTCAGGTAGGTCACCTCGACACCGCGCCGCGTCAGGTAGTCGCACGTCGACAGGACGGCTGGATGCGCGATCGCGCTTGTTACGAGGTGGAATTCGCCCGGCGCGAAGGTCTCGGCGACGCCGACCAGGGCTAGGTTGTCGGCCTCCGTGCCGCTGCCGGTGAAAACGACTTCGGCGGGCTCGGCGGCGAGCAGCGACGCAACCTGCTCGCGGGCGAGGCTCACGGCCTGGCGCGCGACTCGTCCCGTCGTGTGCATGCTCGACGGATTACCGAACATCCCTTCCAGCCATGGGCGCATCGCCTCGCTGACCGCCGGGCTGAGTGGCGTCGTCGCCGCGTTGTCGAGATAGACACGGTCGACCACGGGTCACTCC
Organism: Solirubrobacterales bacterium; assembly: GCA_003157595.1. Classification (GTDB taxonomy): domain Bacteria; phylum Actinomycetota; class Thermoleophilia; order Solirubrobacterales; family Solirubrobacteraceae; genus Palsa-513. The sequence goes on along the minus strand of PMKB01000090.1, from coordinate 6,558 downwards.
CCTCGGTAGAACGTCGCGTTCTCGAGGGCGCGGACGACGCCGAAGTGCGACTGCCAACCGATCTCCTTGCGCCCGACGCAGATCGTGCAGGTGCCCACCGGCGGATTGCCTCGCAGCAGCAGCTTGTCGGGGGTTTCGGCCGTCGTCTCAATGTGCCCGGCGAGTGCGGCTATGCCAATGCCGTGTAGGGCGTCCATCTCGCGGATGCGCACCCTGGGAGCGGCGTCCTGGATCCGTGCGCGGAAGACCTCCCGTTCGGCTTGGGACACGCGATCGATCTTCGTCACCACAGCCACGTCGGCCAGGGTCAGCATCGGCCCGACCTTGCGCGGCAGGTTCATCCCGCTCGTCGCTTCCAGAACGACGATGCCCAGGCCGCCGTCGACATAGGGCGAGCATCGCAGGCAAAGGCCCGCGGTCTCGACCAGCAGGACCTCACAACCGGCCTTGCGCGCCCAGTGCAGTGCATCGCCGAGCACCATCACGTTGCAGTGGTCGGGGCAGAGCTCGCCTGAGTAGACCTTGCGGGTCGGGATTCCGAACTCGGCGGCCAGGATCTCGTCCTCTTCCGCATACTGAACGTCGATCTTCAGGAACGCCGGGGGCGTGCCCTTCTGCAACAGGTCGGCGATTAGGTGACGAAGCACCGCCGTCTTGCCCGTCGTGGACGGGCCGGCGCAGATCGCAAGCCTCATGTCCAACCGTCCACCTCTCGAACCGTCAGCCGCTGGCCCGATCGCAGCCTGTCGCGCAGGCTCGCGAGCCGGTCGTCGAGCTGATTGACCCTCAGGGAGACCTCGCGCTCCTGCTCGTCGGTCTCCAGCAGGTGCGTCATGCTGCCGTTCTGCATCACGATCCGATGGTCGGACAGCAGCGCGATGCGCGGGTCGTGGGTCACGAAGATAAAGATCTTGCGGTGCGCGCGGAGCAGCTCAAGCGCGCGCGTGCGGTGAATCCCGGCGTTCTCGACCTCGTCAAGCAGCACGATCGGTGTCTCGCACACGATCGTTGCGTCGGCGATCATCAAAGCGCGGGCCTGCCCGCCGGAGAGCTCGGTCATGCGGCTGTCGGGCGGGATGGGCTCGCCCGTCAGCTCGTTCGCGAAGACCAGCGTAGCGGCGAGGGTCGCCTGGATCCGCGAGGCGTCGTTCTGGCGGATCTGCGCGTGCGTCGTGATGAACTCGCGGACCGGCAGATCGGACAAGAACGTCGTGTGCTGCGTGATCAGGGCGATCGGGTGACGTGAGGGGTCGTCCCGGTACTCGGCTGGCGGCACCTCGCCGTCGGTCAGGATCCGTCGGCCCGTCGGTGTCGTCCCGTCGGCGAACAGCTCGAGGTCGTTGATCAGGGTGGTCTTCCCTGAACCGGTCGGGCCGACGACGCTGATCACCTGTCCCATCTGCAGGTCGATCCGGCGTATCGGCTCGGGATCGCCGAGCTTACCTCGCCCGCCGAGGATCGTGATCGAGGTGATCTCAGTCGCCAGCCTCGCCGGCGGCTGGTCGAGCGGGCTTCGGGCGACCGCTACCGGGCCCTGCACGGCTGTCCTGGCGTGGCGTCGGAGTCGAAAGTTGGCGGGCAGTGGAGGGCGTCGATATTTGCCACTAAGACGATAAGTTAAATGGCCATAGTGCAAGAGCCATCCGGGCGTGCCACGGATGCAGGCTCCGTGGCTGCCCCGGATAACCGCGTCCGAACCGCCGCCGAGACCGAGAATGCCGCTTCGCACCGACGGTACGTGCGAGCTGAGCGTGTCTCTTGCTCGGGTTGTGGTCCCGGCGGTCGCGAGTTCGAATCTCGTCGCTCACCCTTAGGAAATGGCTGCACAAGCGCTACTTTTCCAATCCGGCAAGAAGCGCCGGCGGGAATCTTGGGACCAATTTGGGACCAATTTGTCGGCCAACACGTGGGCTCACCGCTGTGACCAAGACGCGGAAGTAGTCGCCCGGGGCGCCGGGTTGCGCGCCTCCTTCCGCCGTGGGAGCGGGCGTTTCGAGCGGCATCGAGCGACCTGCTGCTCCTCGTCCAAGGCGATTGCGTCGACTTGACCAGCGTCGCGCTCGCTCATGGCCCGAAGCGCTCTTGCTGCCGTGCCTATCGGGCAGATCCGCGTTGCGGGGACTGCTCTCGCGTGCCTGCGGCCGCGTCGCAACGCGGCCGCGTGGGTTGGAGACAAAGATCACCGTTCGCTTGCCAGACCGGGGGCTGGTAGCCTCGTCGGCGTGAGGGTGGGTTTGAGTGGGGTCCGCGGCGCTGTGCTACTTGTCGTCGCCGCGCTGGTGGCTGGCGCGTTCTTCGTGTCGTCGGCGGCTGCCGCTCCGATCGTTCCTCCGACGATCTCGGCACAGCCTGACCTGGGGCTCGTCGCGGGGGCTGGGTATGTGACGGAGTTCTCGGCGAATGCCGCCGGGGTGCCATCGCCGACGGTGCGTTGGCAGGTCGCGCCCGACCGCAACGGTCCGTGGTCTGACGTGAGCGGGAACGACAGCGAAACCAGCACGACCCTGGTCGTGGCGGCGAGCACCGACAACCTCGGCGATGCCTACCGTGCGGTCTTCACGAACTCCGCCGGCACCGCTATCTCCCGACCGGCGAAGCTCGTGTCGCGCATGGACTGGATGCGCGACCTTGGCAGCGACATCGAGGACGTGCCGCTGAACGAGCTCACGATCCCCGGCGCGCATGACATGGGCACCTACGGTTTCAGCTCGGACGGCAGCGTTTCGCCCGTCTCGCTCGACGGCCAACTGTCGGACATCGACTGCATCAGCCATTCGGTCTGCGTCTCGTACGGGCGAGCGCAGGACCCGAGCAACACCGGCGCGGAGATGCTCGCGGACGGCATGCGCTACTTCGACCTGCGCATATGTGGTAACGACACGACCGGCGCGCTTGACATCCCGGAGAACTGGACTGCCTTCACTCAGGATCCGGTGACTTGCCACGGTCTCGAGGGCGCTCACCTCGCCGCGATCCTCGCCGACACGCGCGCGTTTGTCCTTGCGCATCCGACAGAGGTGGTGATGCTCGACTTCAATCATGAGTATCAGGTCGACCTCTTCAAGCTGGGGCATGAGATCGAGGACGCGTTCGCGCTGCCCGGCGGCGGGTCGCTGCTGATCTCGCCGACCTACTGCGGGGGGACCGACGATCTGGATTCAGGCGAATGNNGACCTGACGCTTCGCAAGATCTGGGACGGGCACCTCGGCAATGTGATCGTCAACTTCGAGAACGACGGTGCGCCTGGCGCCAGCATGAGCACGCTGACTGGCTACACCGCCGGTCTCCCTCCGACTCCCATATATGAGACGTTCAACATCCAGCCGATCACCAACTACACGTTCTACAATAACTTCCCGGAGTTCTGGGGACGTTTGAACGGCGCGCCCGACTCGATGGAGCGCTGCACCGTAAGCTCGGGTTCGGCCAGCTGCTTCGGCGACTCCACCAACCGTTACGACGCACTCGGGTGGGTGCTGAACACGCTAAGCACCCGCGCCAGCTTCACCGACACGCGCCAGTTCTTCATCCAGTTTCTGCAGACGACGCCCACGACGGGCTACATCCTCGACAACCTAGGCGGCAGTCTGCTCGACATGGCTGTCAATCCCGACATCGGGTCCAATCCGATCATCGGTCCTGCTCTGTTTGACTGCATTGCCGCGGTCACGAACAGCTGCTTCGCCGAACTGCGTCCGGAGAACGTCAACGTGCTCGCGCTCAACTTCTATGACCGCACCTCCTTCCCCGTTGTGTACCAGGCGATGACCCAAGCGGAGATCGACGGCTGCGTCAATGGCAACGGGACGTGTGACCTGACGACGGCCGAGCAGGGCACGGTGACGTGCGGGCCCGCGGTGTCAATCATCTTAGGCGTGCCGTCGGAGTGCATGTACACGAATTCGGTCAACTTTGACCTGATAGACCAGGTGATTCGCTTCGACGAGTACGCGAGAACGCCACCGGTCGTGGACGTCAGCACCCCGACGCCCGCGAGTGCGAACGGCTGGTATAACGCGGCATCGGTGGGCCTCGGCGGCCAGCTGATCGTTGGCGTCTCCGCAAGCGACTACCACTACCCGACCGGGCTGACGGCGCTGAGCTGCCTCGACGGCAGCTCGCCGCTCTCGCTGTTTACCATTGTGCCGACGAGCGCGGCGTCTACGACCGGACTGGCGTTGCTGTCCGATGGGGTCCATTCGATCACCTGCCAGGCGACCGACGGCGCGAATCAGGGTTTCAACGGGGTAGGGAACAGCGGCTCCGGCCCCGGCTCGGCACCTTCCGCCGTGTTCAAGGTCGATACGCACGCGCCGACTGCGGCTCCGACGCAGGTGCCAAGCGCGAACAGCGCAGGGTGGAATCGCACGGATGTGACCGTCAACTGGAACTGGACAGACCCTGCGGGCGGCTCCGGCATCGATCCGGCGAACTGCACGACGTCGAGTGGGTCGTCGGGCGAAGGAGCCGCGATCACATTGACCGCGTCGTGCAACGACCTGGCGGGTAATACCGGGTCCGCGTCCTACGTCGTCAAGGTCGACAAGACGCCGCCGACCGTCAGCTATGCCGGTAACGCGGGCAGCTACTCGCTGTTCGCCCCTGTGGCGATCACCTGCACACCGGCCGACAGCCTCTCAGGTGTCGCGTCGAACACGTGCGAGAACGTGTCCGGGCTCGCATGGACGTTCGGGGCAGGGCCACACACGCTGTCGGCAACGGCGACAGACAACGCTGGAAACGTCGCGAGCGCCTCGACGACCTTCACGGTGACCGTGTCGCCCGCCGACCTCTGCACCCTGACGCGTCAGTTCGTTGACGGCTCCGCCAAATACCTCGCGCTGAAGTCTCTGCCCAGGGCGGTCGTCGACGCGTTGGTTGGCCTTGGCTGCAAGGTGCTGACGTCGATCGTGCCCAAGCTTTCCCCGGCCCACAAGCAGCCGTTCGTCAGCGCCTACAGGCAGTCCGTCCAGACCCTCGCCCAGGCCGGCTGGCTCACCCCGGCCCAGGCCACCACCCTCGTCGGTTTGGCAGGCGGGCTCTAGAAAAGCCACCCGGCGTCCCGCCCGGGCGGGGGGACGAAGACCGTCGCCCGGGAACAGTCCTGACGCCGCGTGCGCAGGATCTGGGCTGAGCGTCGCCCCGACGGCGATAACCGGACCGAGCACGCACGCAGTGAAGCGAGAGCCTGCTTCCGTCAGGTAACGGGTGTCTCCCCACCTGGAGGCGAGAGTTGCGCCTCGGACGAGGTGCGAGCGCCATCGTCGTCGGCACCGAGAGTGATGCTCGCGGTTGCATGCGAGCGTCGACGGGCTAACGCCGGTGACGCTGTCGGCACGGTAGGGAGTAACGCTTGAAGCGATAGATCACCGCTTTGAAGCCCAAGGCCTTGCCCGCAAAACGACCGAATTGAGAAGCAGAGCAGTCATCGTTAAGGACAACGAAAAGGACGACCGACGAGGGCAGACCGCGTCGCCGCACTCGTGCCGGACCCAAAACATGCGCTTTTGCAGCCACTTTCCAAGCCGGAGAGGGGACTCGAACCCCTGACCTATCGCTTACAAGGCGACGCGTCGGTGCGCCTGAANNATTTCGGCTGGCTTCGGGACAACGGGGCCCTCCGTTGTCCTTAACGCTCTTCGGTGCGTCGCCCTCAGGTTGTCCGCGCCGAATCATCGGGGCGCGCCACTAAACCCGCTGCCAACCAGCGGGTTCTTTGCCCTCGCCAGGCGACTGCGCCAGCAGCCGATCCGGGTCGCCGGATATCGTCTACACGACCGCGATTGGAGGCCTTTATGCCTGATGTCTTGAGCGAGCTGCGCAGTAGCCTGGAGAAGCGGTTGCGTGAGCTTGAGCCGTTTATCACGGAGCACGCGCAGGTCCGTAAGGCGCTCGATGCGCTCGAGGGTGTGGGCAAGCGAGCAGAGGGGGTGGCGGCAGGCGCAGCGAAGCGTGCGCGGACCGCGAAGGCCACCGCTCCGGCCAGGCGTCGGGGCCGTCCTCGCGGCAGTGGCGGTCGGGCGCAAGAGGTGTTGGCGCATGTGCACAAGCAGCCTGGGGTCACGATCGCGGAGCTGGCTAAGCGGATGAAGATCAAGCCGAACTACCTCTACCGCGTTCTCCCGCAGCTTGAGAAGGACGGGAAGCTCCACAAGCGCGACAAGGGCTACCACCCGCCGGAGAACTGAACCCGCTGGCAACCGAAACGAGGCAGCATGCGGCGACGTAGGACGTTGACGGGGACGCTCTACCGTGCCGCTCGGTTGAGCGCCAGCGGCCGCGCGATCCGCACCGGTCACGCCGGACGCCGGGCTAAGAACATCGGGGTCGGCCGGGCGCTGGGGCGCGCCGGTATTTGGCGACGCCTATGGAAGTAGTAGGCCGTTAGGTCGCTCGCCCGCGCATCGCTAGAGCCGGATCACGCTCGCTCGCGCCGGGCGATGCGAGAGCACTCACCTTGTCGACCGTCTGACCTGCTGGTCGTCCATTTCGACAGCGCCGGCGATCGTGAGCGTGCTTGCTTGCCTGGTGAAGCGGTCGTCTCGTTTGTACGCGGC
>PMKB01000350.1 GCA_003157595.1 Solirubrobacterales bacterium | reverse complement strand
GAACCGCAGGCCTACGACTTCGCCCTCTTCCAGCACTCGCTCGAGCACACGATCGACCCGCCGGCTGATCTGCGCGCGGCGCATGCCGCACTGGCGCCCGGGGGGCTCGTCCTGATCATCGTGCCCAACTTCGGCTCCTGGCAGCGTCGGCTGTTTCGCGACTGCTGGTACCACCTCGACCTGCCGCGCCACCGCGTCCATTTCACCGGCGCCACGCTCGAGCGCGCACTGCGCGACGCCGGCTTCGACGAGGTCGTGCTCACGCGCTCCGAGAGCGCCGTCGGCCTGCCCGCATCGCTGCAATACCGGCTCGCCGGCCGCTGCCTGTTCCCCGACGGGCTCGGGCTGCGGATCGCCTCCGGCCTGTGCGTGCTCACGCTGCCGCTGAGCGCGCTGCTCGACCGGCTGCTCGGCGAGGGCGACACGCTGCAGGCCGTCGCGCGCCGCGCGCCCGCGCAGGACGCAAACGCCTAGCGCCGCGCGCCTCGCGCGGCGATCGCCGCCTCCACCAGCTCCAGCGCCGCGTGCGCCAAACCCGGATAGCTGAAGCGCTCGAGCTCCCGCGGGGCGTACCCGCGCGCCAGGCTGCCGTCCGCCAGCGCCTCGATCGCGGCGGCGATCGCGCCCCCGTCGCCGGGCGCGACGACCACACCGGTACCGGTCGCCCGCACGATCCGGGCGGCCTCGTTGTCGCCCGCCACCGCGATCAGCGGACGGCCTGAGGCGAGGTACTCGAACAGCTTTCCCGTCGCCTCGGAACTGTTGCTGCCGGTGATCAGCAGCAGGCCGTCAGCCTGGCGCTGCAGCGCAACCGCCGAGGCGCGGCTGAGCAGGCCGAGGTGCCTCACGGCGTCCCCGAGACGCGACTGCGCGAGCAGCGCCTCATCCTCGACGGTGGCCTGCCCGGCGAGCACGAGCCGCACCCGCGGACGTGCTCCGGCACGCTCGTTGACCGCGCGCAGCGCGCTCAGCACCGGCCGCGGGTCGCGGCCGCCAGGGCCCAGCGCGGCCGCGCTGTTGAGCGTCCCGGTGTGGACGAGCGTCACCCAGCCCTGTTCGCTGACCTCGGGCCCCACCGCGGCGGCGACGTCGCCCTCGAGCTCCGGGTCCCAGCCGTTGGAGATCCAGCTCGAGCGCGAGCCCAGCCGCGCCGCGAGGTCCTCGGCGATCGGACGGGTGGCGCCGATCGTGCGCTCCGCCCGCTGCGCGACGAGCCGCTCGAGGCGCCCGTCGAGCCGGCGCTGGATCGCAGTCGGCCATCTGTTGGAGATCGGCTGGAAGGTCCAGCCGTCGCGGAAGTCGGCGATCCAGGCGGGCCGGTGATGCCCCAGCAGGAGCCCCGTGATGTGCGCGGAGTCGGGCGGCCCGCTGGTGATCACGCACTCGACCCGCTCGCGCGCGATCAGCCTGCGCGCGGCGGCGAGCGCCCAGGGAGTCCAGCTCACGACGTGCGCGTCGGGCACGAACACGCTCGTCAGCAGCGCCGGCGCCGCAGTGTTCGTCGGCGCGTCACCGGGACGCGCGAGCGCCGGGCGGTGCAGCGCGCGGCGCAGCGACCCCGACGCCACGAGATCCGTGGCGCGCACCACGCCAAGCTCGCGGTCGTCGCCCAGCGCACCGGTGGCGGCGCTCGTGACGACCCAGACCTGGTGCCCGAGTTTGCGGAAATGCCGCACCATCGCGGCCCAGCGGTTCGCCCCCGACGCCGTCGACGGCGGGTAGTAGTAGGTGACGACGAGGATGCGACGGCCGGCCACGTCAGACACCCGCGACGAGCGGCGCGCCGCTGAACGCCCGCAGCCACAACTCCGCATTGACCGCCCGCCATACGGCGTGCACGTCACGCCAGGAGCCGGCGGCCACGTCGCGCTCGATCGCACCTGGCTCATAGTGTCCGCTGGTGCGGGCGTCGCGGTCGAGCACGATCTCGGCGATTCGCCTGCGCCCGGCCGGGCTGCCGAACCACTGCTCCTCAGGCGTCTCATAGCCGACCTTGTCGCGGCGGCCGAGCACGGCGTCCGGAACATCGGCGCGCACCGCGTCGCGCAGCACCGCCTTGCGATAGCCGTCGCGGTAGAGCAGTCCGGGCTCAAGCGAGAGCGCGAACTCGGCGATCCGGCGGTCCAGGAACGGCAGCCGCAACTCGACCGAGTGCGCCATGCTGTTGCGGTCGGCGTAGCGCAGCAGCGCCGGCAGGCTGAGCCGAAACGACTGCGCCAGCAGCGCGCGGCGCAGCGGTGACCCGCCCGGCACCCAGGTCGGCTCGGGGTCGCGCGCGCGCACCGCGGACCGCACGCTCGAAGCCGGCACGTAGGGCGAGGCGCCGCGCATCCGGTAGCGGCCCGTCAGCGCATGCGGCGCGTGTTGCGCACCGACCGCAACCGCGAGCGGCGCGCTGAGGCGCCAGTCGCGGGCGACGCCCGAAAGCGCCGCGCGCCAGCCCATGCTCGCGAGCGCCCAGCCGTCGCTGCCGGCATAGCCGCCGAACAGCTCATCGGCCCCCTGCCCGTCGAGCATCACAATGATGCCCGCCTCGCGCGCCGCCGCCATCACGCGCCACTGCGCGTAGATGCTGGTGCTCCCGAACGGCTCCTCCTGGTCATAGACGAGCCGCTCGAGGTCGCGCAGCAGCTCGTCGATCGTCGGGCGCACGGCGTGATGGATCTCGACGCCGGCGACGCTCGCGACCTCGCTCGCGTAGTGCCACTCGTCGCGCGCAAAGCCGTCGAACGCGGCCGTGAATGCGTGGCGGCGATGGTCACCGGCGATCCGCGCGCAGCAGCTGACGATCGCCGAGGAGTCGACGCCGCCGCTCAATGAGGTGCCGACCGCAACGTCGCTGCGCAGCCGCAGCCGGACCGAGTCGCGCAGCAGCTCGCCGAGCTGCTCGGCGGCCTCCCCCGCCTGCGACGGGACATCGATCTGGGCCGGGGACCAGTAGCGCGCCAGCTCGATCGAGCCCGCGCGAAAGCGCACCAGGTGAGCGGCCGGCAGCCGCTGCACGTCGGCGAAGAAGGTCGCCGGCAGGACCGGCAGCGCCGCCACCGCGAGATAGTCGCGCAGCGCCCGCTGGTCGGGCACGCCGATCGTGGGATCGCCGGCCCGCAGCGCCCGCACGTCGGAGGCGAACGAAAGCCGCTCGCCGCGGCGGTGAAAGAACAGCGGCTTCTCGGCGAACGGGTCGGTCGCCAGCGTCAGCAGTGCCGCCGCGTCGTCCCAGATCGCGAAGGCAAACATGCCGTTGAAGCGGTCGAGCGCGCCCTCGCCCCACTGCGCCCAGGCGTGCAGCAGCACCTCGCCGTCGCCCTCGGTGTGAAAGGCGTGGCCGAGCTCGCGCAGCTGCGTGCGCAGCTCGATGTAGTTGTAGATCTCCCCGTTGAACACAAGATGCAGCGACCCCAGGTGCAGCGGCTGGTTCGAGCGTTCGTCGAGGTCGATGATCGCCAGGCGCCGAAAGGCGAGCCCCGCGACCTCGTCGCTCCAAATTCCCTGCCCGTCCGGTCCGCGGTGGGCCATCTCGGCCGCCATGCGCTCGAGCGCCGCGACGCTCGGCGGGCCGCCCCCGACGATCCCGCCTATCCCGCACACGCGCTCAGTACCCCGACGCGGACGCCAAGCTCGCCCGCCCGCTGTCCGGGGGTAGCTCCATGAAGGCCATAGGGTAGTTGGTCGAGCGGGCGCCCCGGCCACGCTGGCGGGGGCCCGCCGTCACGCCGCCCGCCCGAGTCCGTGCGCTACCCGCAAGCGCGGTGACCCGCGCCGCCGATATGCTGGTGGGGTGCCGGTTGGCCTGTTTGACACCCGTACCCCGCTTGAGCCGCTGCACACCGAGATCCTCGCAGCGATCACCGCGGTCGTCGATGACTCGCGCTTCATTCTCGGCCCCAACGTCAGCGCCTTCGAACAGGAGTTCGCCGCCTATCTCGGCGCGGGCCACGCGGTCGGCGTCGCCAACGGCACCGACGCGATCACGATCGCGCTGCGAGCGATGGGCGTCGGACCGGGGGATGAGGTCGTCGTCCCGTCGTTCACGTTCTACGCCAGCGCCGAGGCGATCCCGCCGACCGGTGCGACGCCCGTGTTCTGCGACATCGACCTCGACACCTTCTGCGTCACCGCCGACACCGTGCGCGCCGCGCTCACGCCGCGAACCAAGGCGGTCATCGTCGTGCACCTGTTCGGCAACGTCGCGCCCGTCGCCGAGATCGAGGCGCTCGGCGTTCCGGTGCTCGAGGATGCGGCGCAGTCCGCCGGCTCGCGTTCGCACGCCGGGCGGCCGGGCTCACTCGGCACGGCCGCGACGTTCAGCTTCTTCCCCTCCAAGAACCTCGGCGGCTTCGGCGACGGAGGCGCGGTCACGACCAACGACGCGGAGCTCGCCGACCGCGTGCGCATGCTGCGCTTCCATGGCTCCCGCGACAAGGTCACCTACGACCACATCGGCTACAACTCGCGCCTGGACGAGCTGCAGGCCGCGATCCTGCGGGTCGAGCTGCCCCACCTCGACGCCTGGGCGGACGGGCGCCGCTCCGCCGGCGAGCATTACGCGGCGGCCGGCCTCGGCGAGCTGGTGGCGCTCCCGGTCCCGGTCGCGGGCGCCGACCCGGCCTGGCACCTCTACGTCGTGCGCGACCCCGACGCGGACGAGTTGGCGCAGGCGCTCTCGGCTGCCGGCATCGGCAACAAGGCCTACTACCGCGTGCCGATCCACCGCCAAACCGCGATGAGCGCCTACCGTGGCGCGCTCGAGCTGCCGGCCACCGAGGAGGCGGCGCGAACCCACCTCGCGATCCCGATGAGCGCCGTGCTCAACCCCGTCCAGGCCGTCGAGGTCGTCGAGGCGGTTCGAGCGGCACGCGGCGGCCGGCGGCCGGCGGCGGTCGCCTCGGCCGGCTGAGCAACGCTCCGCACGCGCATCGGCGGTTAAGGCCTTTTATGCGCGGCTGACGCCGCGAGGCGGACGCCGTCGGTGCGTCAGGGCGCCACGGCCGCCGAGCGACGCGAGCTGTCGAGCTCCGTCTGCAGGCCCTCGAGCACCCGCACCACCCGCAGGCCGCTCTCGCCGTCCGATCGCGGCGACCGGCCCTCGCGCACGCAGTCGATGAAGTGCTGGCACTCGAGCGCCAGCGGCTCGGTCTTCGGCACCAGCGGCGAGCGGATCTCGCCGGCCCGCGCGATGTAGCTGTTGCTCTTCTCGTCAAAGCCCTTGTCGTAGATCGTGACCTTGCGCTCGACCTCCATGTCGTCGAAGGTCGCCATGCGCTTGTCGCCGACCACGGTGAAGCGACGCTCCTTGTGCGGATCGAGCCAGCTGAGATGCAGATGCGCGGCGAGCCCCGAGGGGAAGCGCATGAAACCGAACACGACGTCCTCGATCCCTGCACGCATGTAGGACTCGCCGCGCGCCGAGAGCTCGTAGGGCTCCTCGCCGGCGAGCGCCAGCACGACCGAGACGTCATGGGCGCCGAGGCTCCACAGCGCGTTCTCGTCGGCCCGCAGCTGGCCGAGGTTCAGCCGGTTGCCGTAGATGTAGCGCAACTCGCCCAGCTCGCCGGAGTCGACGATCTCCTTCAGCATCAGCACCCCGGGGTGGTACTCGAGCAGATGGCCCACCATCAGCAGCCGCCCGGCATCGGCGGCCGCCGCGACCGCGCGCTCCGCGTCGGCGACCGACTGCGCGAGCGGCTTCTCGACGAAACAGTGCTTGCCGGCCTCCAGCACGGTCACCGACAGCGACGCGTGCGTGGGCACCGGCGTCGCCAGCACGACGGCATCGAGCGCCGGATCGCGGAGCAGCTCGTGGAGGTCGTCGGTGAAGCGCGCTGACGGGAACTGGCCGGCCAGGCGTTGGCGGCGCTCGGCATCGGCGTCGCAGCACCAGGTGAGTTCGCAGTCCGCCAGTCCGGCAAAGTTGCGCGCCAGGTTGGGCCCCCAGTAGCCGAGGCCAACCACCCCGACGTTCACCCGCGAGCCGTTCACCGGACGGCGGCGCGGCGGCGGCGGACGATCACCTGCGAGCTCACACCCGACAGTCTATGGACTCGCGACCGCATCGTTTGCCAGACTCGCGCAATGGCGTCGAGCACCGAGCGATCGCCTCCGGGCGCCGCCGACCCGCTCGCCGCAGGCCCCGCCGGGGCGCAGTTCCTGCGCGGCGGCGCGACGCGCGTGTTCGCCTATGTCGGCGGCATCGCCACCAGCATCGTGGTACTGCCGTTCGTCACCCGCCACCTGCACCGCGCCGACTACGGACGCTACGTGGTGGTGACCTCGCTGATGGTGATCGTCGCCCTGATCACCGAGGGCGGGATCGCGAACCTCGGTGTGCGCGAGTTTTCCGGCGCGCCGGGGCCGGAGCGGCGCGAGTTCATGCGCAACCTGATCGGCATGCGAATCTCGCTCAGCGCGCTCGGCGGCGCCGGGGCGATCGTCTTCGCACTGCTCGCCGGCTACCCGCGCGCGGTCGTCGAGGGCACCGTGATCGCGGCCTTCGGCCTTGTGCTGGCGGGCGTGCAGGTCACACTGACGGTGCCGCTGACCGCGGCGCTGCGCCTGCAGTGGCTCGCCGCGCTCGACTTTCTCGTACCCGCCGTCACGGCCAGCGCGCTCGTCGTGCTGGTTGTGCTCGGCGCTCCGCTGCTCCCCTTCTTCGGCGCCGCGGTCCTCGCTTACGCGACGAGCCTCGTCATCACGGCGTCGCTCGTGCACGGCGAGGTGACACTGCGACCGGCCTTCAGCCCGGCGCGCTGGCGCGAGCTGCTGCGCGACTCGGCCGTGTTCGCGGCTGCAACGGCGTTTGGGGTCGTCTACTTCCAGGTAGTCGTGGTGGCAATGTCGCTGATCAGCACGCCCGGGCAGACGGGCGTGTTCAGCCTCGCGTTTCGCATCCTCAGCGTCGTCAACGGCATCCCGGTCCTGCTCGTCGGCTCGGCGTTCCCGATCCTGTTGCGCGCCGCGAGCGACGATCGCGAGCGGCTGCGCTACGCGTCGGCGCGGTTGCTGGAGGGAAACCTGCTGCTCGGCGGCTGGCTGTCGCTGCTCGTGGTGGCGGGAGCCCCGTTTGCGGTCCATGTGATCGGCGGGCCGGGCTTCGCCGGCTCCGCCACCGTCCTGCGGATCCTCGGGGCCGGCGTGATCGCCACCTTCGTCGCCGCCCTGTTCGCGATGACGCTGTTGTCGCTGCGCGCCTACCGCCTGCTGATCTGCACGAGCCTCGGCATGGTCGTGCTCGCCGTGGCGCTCTGCGCGTTGCTGGTCCCTGCGCACGGGGCACGCGGCGCGGCGGTCGTGACACTCACGCTCGAGGTCGTGCTCGCATGCACCTACGGCACGATGCTGGCGCTGCGCAACCCCGAGCTGCGCCCGGCGCTCGGGCGTTCCGGGCGGATCTGCGCGGCGCTCGCGGTCGGCTTCGCCGCCGCGCTGTTGGTGCCGGTCTCCTCGGTGCCGGCGGCGCTGATCGGCACCGCGGCGCTCGCCGTTTCCGCGTTGGCGCTGCACGCGGTGCCCGTCGAGCTGTTCGCCGCGCTGCGCCCAGGCGCGCGCTAGAGCTCGCCGGCGCTCAGCGCCAGCGCTCGAGCAGCTCCTCGTCGCCGACCGTGCGCAGGACGCGCGCGGGCGAGCCGACGACGAGCGTCCGCGGCGGCACGTCACGTGTCACCACAGCACCGGCGCCGACGAACGCCTCCTCGCCGATCTCGACCCCGGGCACCAGCACCGCCCCGCCGCCGACGCGACACGCTCGCCGAAGCGTCGCGCCGCGCAGCTCGTAGGTGTGGTCGTGGCGGCTCATCGTGTCGTCGTTGGTCGTGCAGGCGCCGGGGCCGACGAACACGTCGTCCTCGACGACGCTGCCCTGCGTGATGTAGACGTCGGTCTGCACACGCACGCGCGCGCCAATCGCGACGCCGGGGTCAAGCACGCTACCCCGGCCGATCACACTCGCGGGGCCGACGCTTGCACGCTCGCGCACGAAGGACTGATCCCCGAGGATCACGTCGGCGCCGATCTGCGCGCCGGCGAAGACGATCGCCCCGGCGCACACGGTCACGCGCTCGCCGAGCACGAGCCCCGGGAGCTTCCCGCGCGGAGCACTCGAGTGACGCGCAAGCCGCGGGTGCTTGCCGAGCACGACGCCGTCCTCGATCACGCAGCCCGCACCGATCACCGTGCCGTCGTGGATCGTGACGTGGGCGCCGAGCACTACGTCGGCTGCGATCGTCACGCCCTCGCCGACGTGCAGGCCGGGAGCGCGCGAGTCCGCGCGCAAACTCACAGGCGCACGACCTGGGAGTCGACGCTCGGGTGCGTCACGCCGCGCAGGTCGAACACGCACGCGCCGTCGGCCGCGAGCGTGTCGTAGTCGATCCCGGGGTGCGCCGTCACGATCAGCACGAGGTCGGCCCCGGCCACCGCCTGCGCCAGCGGTGTCGAGCGCAGCTCGAAGGAATCCAGCGCCGGCACGTAGGGGTCGTGGTAGACGACCTCGGCGCCGAGCTTGACTAGCAGTTCGATGATCTTCAGCGCCGGCGACTCGCGCATGTCACCGACCCCCGGCTTGTAGGCGACGCCGAGCAGCGCGATCCGCGCCCCCCGCACCGCGAGCCCGCGGTCGTTGAGCGTGCGCTGCAGCTTCGCAACGCAGTGGTAGGGCATCTGCTGGTTGACCTTGCCGGCGAGCTCGATGAACTCCGTCGCCATGTCGAACTCGCGCGCGCGCCAAGAGAGATAGAAGGGGTCCACCGGCAGGCAGTGGCCGCCCATGCCGGGACCGGGCTCGAAGCGCATGAATCCGTAGGGCTTGGTCGAAGCGGCGTCGATCACCTCCCAGATGTCGATCCCCATCCGGTCGGTCAGCAGCGCCAGCTCGTTGACCAGCGCGATGTTCACGGCGCGGAAGATGTTCTCCAGCAGCTTCGTCAGCTCCGCCGCCTCGGGCGTCGCGACGCGGACGATCTCGTTGCAGACGACCCGATAGACCGCCTCCGCGGCGTCGCCACAGGCCTCGGTCAGCCCGCCGATCACCTTCGGCGTGTTGATCAGCGTGAAGTCGGTGCGGCCCGGGTCCACGCNNGTCGTGCCCGGGTAGGTCGTCGACTCGAGCACCACGACCTGGCCGGCGCGCAGCACGCCGCCAAGCTCCTGTGCGGATCCGAGCAGGGGCCTGAGCTCCGGCTCACGGTTGGGGGTCAGCGGCGTCGGCACGCAGATCAGCACCGCGTCTACCTCTGCAAGCGGCGCGTAGCCGGTGGTCGCCTGAAGGTGCCCGAGAGCTGCCGCGAGCACGCTGTCGGGGACGTCCTCGATGTAGGAATGACCCGCGTTGATCGCGTCCACCCGGCGCTGATCGAGATCAACGGCGACAACGTCGACGTCCGCGGCGGCGAAAGCGACCGCCAGCGGCAGGCCGACGTATCCGAGACCGACGATGCCGACGCGCATGCACGCCGGAGTCTATTGCGGTCGCCCGCTACCCGAGTTTCGGCTGGCGCAGCAGACCCGCGACGGCGACGGCCTCGACCCGCGAGTGCACGCCCAGCTTGCGCAGGATGCTCTTGGTGTGGCTGTACACGGTGTCCTCGGAAAGGAACAGCTTGCCCGAGATCTCGCGTGTGGAGTTGCCGGCGCAGATCAGATCGAGAACCTCCCATTCCCGCGTCGTCAGCGGGCTCTTGACCGGGCGCATGCCGCTGCCGTTCTCGGCCGTGGTCCGCAGCAGCTCGACCAGGTGGTTCGTCAGCGCGCGACTTACTGCCGCCTCGCCGGTCGCGACCGAGCGCAGCGCGCGTGCGACCGCTTCGATGTCGGCGTTCTTCGACAGGAAGCCGCCCGCTCCGGCGCGCAGCGCGCGGATCTCGACGTCACGGTCCTGTGGGACCGAGAACATCACGACGCGAACCTGTGGCGCCTTGGAAGTGATCTCACGGCAGGCGCCGATCCCGTCGAGCCCGGGCATCCCAACCTCCATCAGCACGAGCTCCGGGCGGTAATGCAAAGCCAGTTCGACCGCCTCGACACCGTCCTTTGCCTCGGCCGCGACGATGAAGCCGCCGTCGAGGTGCAGCGAGTCGCGGATCACGCGGCGCGCCAGCGGATCTGGGTCGGCGATGATGATCCGCAGGCGTTCGCCGGACGGACGCTTGCCGTTGACAGGCGAGCCGGATTCGTGCGCGGACGCCCGGCCGGGGGCTCCCCCGTTGGCGTCGCGCTCCGCGCGGTCGGCCCTACCCCCATCGCCGGGGACCGGCCGCGACTCGGCGGACTTGCCATTCGATCCTTCGCGTTTGCTCATTCCTTCACCGGCGTCGTTCATGGCGCTCCCTGCGGCTTTTTTCCGATGCCCACTCACCAGCCGGCGAGGATGGACATACCCTGTCGAGTCCATTCGTAGTTCGAAGAGTAGGGGCGCCTCAGAAGCCGCCATGGGTGAATTTCCACCCCGCGTTTTTCGCCGGGCCCGGCCGACCCGGGGCAGCTTCCTGCCAGGCGAGCACCCTGTGTCGCTCCCCTGAAGCGCACGCGGAGCCTCGCGGGTCGCTCCCCTGTCCGCACGCGGAGAGCCCCCCGGGCTCGCCTGCCGACAGGCGTCGTCCGCACGCGAACAGCCCCCCCGCGCGGGCTCGCCGGCGGACAGGCGTCTGTCGAAGCAGCGAACGCTCAGGCAGCCATCGTCATCGGCGCGGCGCCGAGACGAGTCAGCTCGGCGCGCAGGGCGCGGCGGCCGCGGTGGTGCAGGCCGTTGACCGCGGCTTCGCTGCGCCCGAGGCGCACCGCGATCTCTGCCGGAGCCAGTCCGCCGAGGTGACGGAGGACGATGATCTCGCGCTGGTCCGTCGGCAGCGTCTCGAGCGCGCTGCGGAGCGTCTCCCGACGGTCGCGGGCGCTATCCTCGTCCGCCGGCGCGCGGTGATCGATCGGCGTGGCCACCGGGATCGCGCGGCGCGACCGCACCTGATCGATCGCGGCGTTGCGCGCAAGCCGCACCAGCCAACTCAGAAACGGGGCGCCGCGGTCCTCATAGTGGCGCAGGCTGTCGGCCAGCCTGGCAAAGACCTGCTGCGTGACGTCCTCGGCCTCGTGGTGGTTGCGCACGATCGAGGCGACGTAGCTGTAGACGTTGTCGGCGTAGCGCACGTAGAGCTGACGCAACGCCTCGCGGTCGCCCTGCTTGGCGCGGGCGACGGCAAGTCGGGTCGCGCCGCTCGCCTGTGAGCTCTCGACGGCTGCGCTGCGCAGGCGAAAGCTCGTCAGCGGGTCACACGCATCGCTCCTGCGGTGGTTCGTCACGGCGCCACGGCGATGGGACTGCGGGCGGGCGGCGGTCGTTGCGGCGCTCATGGGTACAAGGGTCCACCGCCGCGGCTCCCCGGTGAGGGGATCTTCGCCGCCCCGCCGGGGGGAGAAAACTACCCGCCGTCGCGTCGCGCGACGTCGCGCGATCTTCACCACTGCCGACCCGCACTTCCCCCCAGGTCTCGCCGCCGCCGCAGACCTAGCATCCGTTGGTCACCATGTCGCAAACACCGTCAATCATCGACTCCCCCAAAGCGGGGGCCCAAGCAGTCATCCGCCTCGTGCTGGTCGACCGCGACGCGCTGGCCCGTCGCGCGATGCGCGAAGCGATCACCGCGACCGGCGAGTTCGTGGTGGCCGCCGAGGCCGCCGGCGAGGATGACGCGATCGCCGCGGTGCGAAGCGTAAACCCCGATCTCGTGCTGATCGACATCGGCTACCCGCGCCTCGAAGGGATTGCGCTGGGCAAGGAACTGCGCCGCCAGCTCCCGGCTACACGCATGGTCTTCTGCTCGATCACCGACGATCAGGACACGGCGGTGCGGGCGCTGCGCGCCGGAGCCGTCGGCTACGTCCGCAAGGACCTCGACTACGGACCCCTGTCGCGCGCCCTGCGCGGCGCGCTGCACGGCGAGGCGGCAATCTCGCGCCAGCTCGGCACGCGCCTGATCGATGAGCTCTACCGGCAGGCCGAGCCACATCCCCGGCTTCGCCCGGCGGGCGGTGCGCTGACCGGGCGGGAGTGGGAGGTCCTGGATCTGCTGATCGACGGCGCCGGTACCGCCGAGATAGCGCAGCGCCTCGGGCTGGCGCTCGAAACCGTGCGAAGCCACGTCAAACATGTGCTGCGCAAGCTCGGAGTCGGCACACGCGGCGAGGCAATCGACATCGCCCGGCGGCTGCGCGCGCGCAGCTACTGAGGGCGCTCTGGAAGCGACAGAAATCTTGCGGACCTGGACGAATGTTGGTCCCGTCCGGTAGGACTTGGGGACGAAGTTCACTGGCTCGTTCGGTGATACCTCACCAGCGGGACAGGCCCTGGCGTTCCGAAATAGACGCTCAGAAAGCACACCGCAGTTGCCGCCGCAACGAAGGGCAGAGGACCGTGAGGCACATCACCGCAAAGGCCGCCGAAACCGAGCGTATCGGCGAGATCGCAGCGCAAGCGCTCGCCGACATCCATAGCGCGATATACGGCCAGCCGCCGCAGGCGACGCGCGCATGGACGGACGGCGACGCGATCCTGCTCGTGATGCGCTTGGCGCCCGAAGCCGCCGCCCAGCGCGCCCAACCGCCGCTGGCCTCGATGCAACGCATGGTCGGCGCCGCCGTGGAGCGCCGCACCGGCGAGTCGCTGCGAGCGGCCTCCACCAGCGTCGATCCCGAGCGCGGCCTCGTCGTCCTAGCGTTCGAGCGCGTCAGGGCGCGGAGCGACGAGCAGGATCCCGGGCGGCTCCCCGCCGGCCCCGTGCGCGGCGCTGGCTGAGTTTCCGCCCGCAGCGCCGCCGAGTGTCCCGATCCTCGGCGTCCCGCTGGCGCTCACCGACTACGCCGCGGTGATCGAGTGGATCGACGCAATGATCGCGTCGGACTCACGCGGTTCGCTGAGCGCCGCCGCGGTCCACCTCGTGATGCTCGCGCAGGAGGACGCGGAGGTTCGCGCCGCGGTGCTCGCCGCGTCGCTGGTGGTCCCCGACGGACAGCCGCTCGTGTGGGCCCTGCGGGCGCTCGGACACCGCTCCGCCTCACGCGTCTACGGTCCCGAGTTGATGGCACGCTACTGCGAGCACGCCGCTCGCACCGGCACCCCCGCGTTTCTTTATGGCGGGCGAAGCGAGGCCGTGCTCATCGAGCTGACGGTCAGGCTGCGCACGCGCTTCCCGGGGCTTGAGATCGTCGGCGGCCACTCGCCGCCGTTTCACGAGCCGAGCGCGCAGGAGGACGAGGAGATCGCCGCGCGCATCGACGCCTCCGGCGCCGCGGTCGTTTGGGTCGGCATCGGCCAGCCCCGCCAGGAGCAGTGGATGGCCCGGATGCGCCCGCACCTGGCCGCACCGATGCTGATCGCAGTGGGTGCCGCATTCGACTTCCACGCCGGTCTCGTGCCCCAGGCGCCCGACTGGATGGGGCGCCACGGCCTGGAGTGGACCTACCGGCTCGCGCGCGAGCCGCGGCGCCTGTGGCGCCGCTATGCGCGCTACAACCCGCGGTTCGTAGCCGCCTTCGCACGCCAGTACGCGGCACAGCGCAGCGCCAGCCGCTGACTACGCGCCCGCTCCGGCCCGTACGATGCGTTCGTGGGCAGACCGTCAGCCGAGAGCGGCGTGGGGGCGATGCAGTGAAGGTCGGCATGCTGACGAGCTGGAACACGCAGTGCGGCATCGCCGAATACTCCCGCGCACTGGTCGAGGCGCTGGGAGCCCATCAGGACGTCGAGCTGGTCGTGCTCGGGTCGCGCAACTACGACGAGCGGGCGGTCGCCGAGGATGAGGATTACGTCGTGGCGTGCTTCGACGTCGAGCGCTGGAACCGCTTCGCCCGCCACGAGTTGGACGTCGAGCGGATACTCGATCTCGACCTCGACGTGCTGCACGTGCAGTATCAGCTGGGGCTCTACGACCTCCCACGGCTCGTGGAGCTGCTGGCGCGCTTCACCGGCGCGACGGTCATCACCTGGCACGACAACTGGGTTCCGGCGGAACTCGAGTCGTACGGCTTCGACGCGGCGATCACGCACCGGCTCGGCGTCGGTCCAACCGACCTGGTGATCCCGTTCGGCGTGCGCAACATGCCGGCGATCGTGCGGACGTTCGGCCTCGGCCGCACGCGCAAGGACGTCATCGCGCCGATCTGCGAGCGCAACGGCTGGACATTCGAGTCGGCCGCAACGTCGGAGGCGGCGTTCGGCGGCCAGAACTGGAAGCCGTGGCGGGAGCTGCACGACTGGCTTCGCGGCGCTGACGCAATCGTGCTCTGGTACGCCGACGACGGGATGATGGGCTCTTCGCAGGCTGCGCACACGGCGCTCGCGACCAGGCGCCCAGTGGTCGCGACCGACACCACCTGGTTTGCCGATCTGCCACACCTGCCCGGCAGGTTCTACAAGCTCGCGGACGATCCGGCGGTGCTCGAAGCGACGCTGCGCGAGTTGCTGCGCCCGGACCCGCTCATCGCCGACGCCGCGTGGGAGACCGTCGCGGAGCGCCACCTCGACTGCTACCGGCGCGCGACCTCGGACCGCGACCGCGGCGCCCGGGCGTCGCCGATCGTCGCTCGCCCGGCCCAGCCGATCGGTGCGTCGGCGGCCCAGGCCGCGGGCACGGCGCCGTCGCTGCAGGCCGCGCCGGCCGCCACGATCGAGCAGCAGATCAACGCAGACGCCGGCCATCTTCATCGGACGTTCGACCTCACGACCGTCGCGATCACCTCGCAGCGCCGGTTCGGCGGCCGGCCCGCGATCGCGCTCAAACGCGCCGTCCGGCGACTGCTGTTCCCGCTGCTCGACGTCCAGACGAGCCTGAACGGCGCGAACGCGCGCGTGACCAGCTTCCTGCTCCAGCGCCTTGCTGCGCAGTCAAGGAGCGTCGAGGAACTCGAGCGCCAGCTGGCCGAGTTGCGAGGGCCGGGGGCGCAGGCGCCGGCGGCCGGCCCCGGGGAGCACGACCAGCCAGCGGGCTCGAACGACTGCTAGTGGCTAGCCTCCGGTGGGCATGAACCACGACGTTGCGATCGTCGGCCTCGGTCGGGTCGGACTCCCGCTGGCACTCTGCTTTGCCGACCACGGTCTGCGCGTGCTCGGCATCGACAACGACCAAGAGCGGCTCGGCGCGCTGCGCGCGGGCCGCATGCCGTTCCGCGAGACCGGCGCCCAAGAGCTGCTCGAGCGCAACGAGCTGGCGCTCTCGGACCGGATCGCCGACGCCGCGCAGGCGACCCACATCGTGATCACGCTCGGGACGCCCTCCTTCTCGCACATCGAGATCGACATCAGTCAGATCCGCCAAGCGCTCGACGAGCTGGCCGGGGAACTGCACGCCGGCCAGTCGCTGATCCTGCGCTCGACCGTGGCGCCGGGCACGACCGACTACGTCGCCGCCTATCTGCGCGCGCACACGACGCTCGAGGTCGGCAGCGAGATCCACGTCGCGCACGCGCCCGAGCGAATCGCCGCCGGGCGCTTCGTCGAGGAGATCCATACGCTCCCGTGCATCATCGGCGCGGTCGGAGCCGACAGCGGCGCGCTCGTCGGCGAGCTCTTCTCGGTGTTCGGCGCTCCGATCGTCCAGACGACACCGATCCAGGCCGAGCTTGCGAAGATCTGGACCAACATCCTGCGCTACACGAACTTCGCACTGCCCAACCTGCTGATGATGGACTGCGAGCAGTACGGGGCGAACGTCTTCGACGTGATCGAGCTGATCAACCGCGACTACCCGCGCGGGGGAATCGCCAGGCCCGGCTTCACCGCCGGGACCTGCCTGCGCAAGGACTTCGCGTTCTCCGAGGAGCGCTCCTACGCTCCCGGCATGCTGCTCGCCGTCTCCCGCGTCAACGAGTCGGTCCCGCTGTTTCTGATCCGCGGGCTGATCCGGCGCATCGGAGCGCTCGAAGGCCGGCGTGTCTGCGTGCTTGGCCTGGCCTTCAAGGCCGACACCGATGACGAGCGCGACAGCCTCTCGCACAAGCTCGTGCGCCTGCTCGAGCGCGAGCTCGCGCAGGTCGCGGTGCACGATCCGCTGGTTGCGAGCGCCACCGCCTCCTTCGAGGACGCGCTCAGCGGCGCCGATGCGTTGATCGTGGCGACCAACCACAGCAGCTTTCGCAGCCCAGCTGCGCTCGCACAGATCGCCGCGCGCGCGAGCCCCGAGTGCCTGATCGTAGATCCCTGGGACTGCTGGGGCTTCGGACAGCTGTTCGCCTACGTCGCAGAGCTCGCGCCGGAGGCGGGCGCGCAATGAAACGCGTCCTGGTCACCGGTGGCGCCGGGATGATCGGAGGAGCGATCGTCCGTGCGCTCCTGCGCGACCCCGACTTCGAGGTGCGCGTGTGCGATCAGCGCGAGGTGCCCGGCTGGATCCGCGAGGGGGCCGAGGTCCAGACCGGCGACCTGCGCGACCCCGAGCAGGCGCGCGCAGCGCTGAGCGGCGCCACGCACGTGATCCACTGCGCCGCGATTGTCGGCGGGATCGCGAACTTCCACCGCCTCCCCTACACGCTGACCGAGGTCAACAACGCGCTCTACAACGGCGTCATCGGCGCGGCGCTGGCGGAGCAGGTCGAGCGCTTCGTCTACATCTCGAGCTCAATGGTGTTCGAGCGCGCCACGCTGTTCCCGACCCCCGAGACCCACATCTCGAACTGCCTGCCGCCGCAGTCCGCCTACGGCTTCTCCAAGCTCACCGGCGAGGTCTACTGCCGTGCCGCCCATGAGCAGTTCGGGCTGCCCTACACGATCTGCCGTCCGTTCAACGCCTACGGTCCGGGGGAGCTGCCCGACCAGGAGCCGGGGATCGCCCACGCCGTCCCGGACCTGATCCGCAAGGTGCTCGCCGGACAGCGCCCGCTCGCGATCTTCGGCAGCGGCGAGCAGACCCGCACGCTCACCCATGTCGACGACATCGCCGCCGGCGTGCTCGCGGCGATGCGCTCGCCCGCCGCCTTGAACGAGGACTTCAACATCTCGGCCTCGCAGGAGCGCACCGTCGCGGAGATCGCGAGGATCATCTGGGAGGCCTGCGGCGAGGACCCGGACGCCTTCGCGCTCGAGCACCTGCCAACCTTCCCGGTCGACGTCCAGCGCCGCTGGCCGTCGGTTGAGAAGGCCAAGCGACTGCTCGGCTGGGAGACCCAGATCGAGCTGTCCGAGGGGATCGCGGCAACCGTGAGATGGCTGCGCGAACGAGAGG
Organism: Solirubrobacterales bacterium; assembly: GCA_003157595.1. GTDB lineage: Bacteria > Actinomycetota > Thermoleophilia > Solirubrobacterales > Solirubrobacteraceae > Palsa-513. The sequence goes on along the minus strand of PMKB01000350.1, from coordinate 18,672 downwards.
TGGCGATGTCGTGAGCCCAACCGCGCTGATCACCGGAGTCACCGGCCAGGACGGCTCCTACCTGGCCGAGCTGCTGCTCGAGAAGGGCTACGACGTGCACGGCATGGTCCGGCGCTCCTCGACCGAGCGCTTCGACCGCATCGAGCACCTGCGCGATCGTCTCACGCTGCACCAGGGCGACCTGCTCGACCAGCGCTCGCTTGTCGACACCCTCCGCGCGAGCCGGCCCGACGAGATCTACAACCTCGCGGCGATGTCCTTCGTCGCGGTGTCCTGGGTGCAGCCGACGCTGACCGCCGAGTTCAGCGGCGTCGGCGTCACGCGCATCCTCGAGGCGGTCCGCGAGACGTGCCCGCACGCGCGCTTCTACCAGGCCTCTTCGAGCGAGATGTTCGGCAAGGTGCGCGAGATACCCCAGACCGAGCTGACGCCGTTCTACCCACGCTCGCCCTATGGCGTCGCGAAGGCCTACGGCCACTTCATCACCGTCAACTATCGCGAGAGCTACGACCTGCACGCGACGAGCGGCATCCTCTTCAACCACGAATCCCCGCGCCGCGGGCTCGAGTTCGTCACGCGCAAGATCACCTGGCACGCCGCCGCGATCAAGCTCGGACTTGCCACGAAGCTGCACCTGGGCAACCTCGAAGCCGAGCGCGACTGGGGATACGCGAAGGACTACGTCGAGGCGATGTGGTTGATGCTCCAGCGCGACGAGCCCGAGGACTTCGTGATCGCCACCGGGGTCACGCACTCCGTTCGCGACTGCGTGGCGGTCGCCTTCGACCAGGCGGGCCTCGATGTCGACGAGCACATCGTGGTCGATCCGCAGTTCGTGCGCCCGGCCGAGGTCGACCACCTGATCGGCGACCACTCCAAGGCGACGCGGCTGCTCGGCTGGCGGCCGAGCACCGACTTCGAGTCGCTGATCAGGCTGATGGTCGACTCCGACCTCGCGTTGCTCTCCCGCTGAGTTTTATGGCGGCGCAGGGCGCCGCACCGGTTCGCCGTTCCGCTCCCGGCGTCGCGGAAACAGATCGTTACATCGCCGAGCGGCGCAAGGCGCTACGCTCGTAGACATGACTACCTCAACGACGATCGACCACATCGTCGAGCTGCTGGGTGATGACGCTGGCGAGCTGCTCGACCACACCTCGACCACCATCGAGCGTTCGCTTCTGCACCTTCCCGGCCCGGACTTCGTGGACCGCATCTACTCCCAGACCGACCGCAACAACGCCACTCTGCGCAACCTCGCGGCGCTGTTCGGGCACGGCCGGCTGGCCGGCACCGGTTACGTCAGCATCCTGCCCGTCGATCAGGGCATCGAGCACTCGGCCGGGGCGAGCTTCGCGCCCAACCCGATCTACTTCGACCCGGCCGCGATCGTCGAGCTGGCGATCGAGGGCGGTTGCAACGCGGTGGCCTCGACGCTCGGCGTGCTCGGCTCGGTGAGCCGACGCTACGCCCACCACATCCCCTTCATCGTCAAGCTCAACCACAACGAGCTGCTGACCTACCCGAACCGCTACGACCAGGTGATGTTCGCCAGCGTGCAGCGCGCCTGGGAGCTCGGCGCGGCCGCTGTCGGCGCGACGATCTACTTCGGCAGCGAGGAGTCCACGCGCCAGCTGGTCGAGGTCTCAGCGGCCTTCGAGGAGGCCCACAGCCTCGGCATGTTCACCGTGCTGTGGTGCTACCTGCGCAACTCCGCCTTCAAGCAGAACGGCGTCGACTACAGCGTCGCCGCCGACCTCACCGGCCAGGCCAACCATCTCGGCGTCACGATCGAGGCCGACATCATCAAGCAGAAGATGGCCGAGAACAACGGCGGCTACACGGCGCTCGGCAAGGACTACGGCAAGACCAGCCCGCTGGTCTACTCCGAGCTCAGCTCCGAGCATCCGATCGACCTCTGCCGCTACCAGGTGGCCAACTGCTACATGGGCCGGGCGGGCCTGATCAACTCCGGCGGAGCCTCCTCCGGAGCAACCGACCTCGCCGAGGCGGTTCGCACCGCGGTTATCAACAAGCGCGCAGGCGGTACCGGGCTGATCAGCGGCCGCAAGGCTTTCCAGCGGCCGATGGAAGACGGCGTCGAGCTGCTGAACGCGATCCAGGACGTCTATCTCGCCGCGGAGATCACGGTCGCCTGAGAGCGGGCGAGCGCAGCGCCCGGCCGATCTCGCGCGCCGGGCGCTTTCAGGAGGCCTGCAGGGCAGCGAGATCGGCTGCGACCATCTCGGCGATCAGCTGCTCGAAAGTGCTCTGCGGGGTCCAACCCAGCAGTTCGCGGGCGCGGCGGCTGTCGCCGACCGCGAGCGAGGCTTCGGGCGGCCTGACGAGCTGCGGATCGACGCGCAGGTGGTGCGCGGCGTCCAATCCAACGCAGGCGAAAGCGACTTCGACCAGCTCGCGCACCGTGTGTCCGACGCCGCTTGAGAGCACGTAGTCACCCGGTTGCGGCGCCGCCGCCATCAGCCGCAGGCCCGCAACGACGTCGCGCGCGGCCGACCAGTCGCGCACGGCGTCGAGGTCGCCGAGCCAGAGCTCGTCCTGGCGACCCAGGCTGATCGCCGCCGCCGCCGCGGTCACCTTGCGCGAGAGGAACTGCGGGTGCCGGCGGGGCGACTCGTGGTTGAAGAGGATCGCCGAGGACAGCTGCAGTCCGTCGCGCGCGCGCAGCAAGCCGACGAGCTGGTGGGCTGCGAGCTTGGCGACGCCGTAGGGCGAGCTGGGGGTGCAGCGGGTCTCCTCATGCTGCGGGCTCGGGGCGCCGGCGCCGAAGATCTCGCGCGAGGTCGCAACCACGACCCGCGCGCCAGGCGCGTGGGCGCGCACGGCGTCGATCAGCTCGCCACTGACGGTCGCGATCGCCTGCAGCGTGTCCGCGGCCGCGGCCCAGGAGTCGGGCACGAAGGCCGGCGCCGCCAGGTGGTAGATCTCGTCGGGTGAGACGGCGGCGATGACCGCGCGCAGCGTCCCGCGCTCGAGCAGATCGCCGTCGTGCAGGGTCAGCGAGCTGCGCACGGCGTCGAGGTTGGGCGAGTCCCCGTCGGCGTGCTCGCGGACGATGCCGTGCAGCTCGAGGCCCTCGGCGCACAGAAGCTCCGCGAGGTATGACCCGTCCTGTCCGCTGACGCCGGTGATCAGCGCGCGCCGCGGCGTGGCGGCGGTCACCGTGCGGGCGCCGCTCGGCTCGCCTCGAAGGTGAGGCGCAAGCCTTCGCGGATCGTGACACTCGGCGTCCAGCCCAGCGCGTCGCGTGCAAGCGTGATGTCGAGGCAGCTGCGCGCCAGCTCGCCGAGGCGTGCCGGCGCGAGCCGCGGCTCGAAGCTCTCGACGCCGGCCAGCTCGCGCAGGATCGCAATCAGCTCGAGCACGCTCGTCTCGACGCCTGTGCCGATGTTGATCGCCCCGTGCACGTCCGCCTGCGCCGCGGCGAGATTGGCCGCGACGACATCGCCGACATACACATAGTCGCGCGTCTGGCGCCCGTCGCCGAAGACCGTCGGCTGCCCGCCCGACTCGAGCAGGCCGGTGAAGATCGCGACCACACCGGCCTCGCCGAGCGGGTCCTGCCGCGGACCGTAGACGTTGCCGTAGCGCAGCGTGACCGAGCTCTGGCCGTACAGGCGCTCGTACAGGCCGAGGTAGCCCTCCGCCGACAGCTTGCTCTGACCGTAGGCCGCCTCGGGCAGCGGCGTCGTGTCCTCGTTCGAGGGAATCGTCTCCGCTTCGCCGTAGATCGCACCGCCCGTCGAGCTGTTGACGATCCGTGCCACGCCGTGCACGCGCGCCGCCTCGAGCACATTGATCGTTCCGGCCACGTTGATCGAGGCATCCAACACGGGGTCGGCGAGCGAGCGGCGCACATCGATCTGTGCTGCGAGGTGAAAGATCGTCTCCGGCCTCTCCTGCTCGATCACGCCGCCGAGCTCGGCGGCGTCGCGAATGTCGAGCACGCACAGCCGCGCTCCGCGTGCGAGCGCAGGATCGAGGTTCTCACGCTTGCCGGTCGAGAGGTCGTCGATCACGGTCACCTCGTCGCCGCGCTCGAGCAGCGCATCCACGATGTTGGAGCCGATGAAGCCGGCGCCCCCGGTGACAATCGCGCGCATCTGGCCTTGATCCTATCGGCGGGGCTCGGAGGCGTAGATCGACGCCAGCTCCGAGGCGAGGCGGCTCGGGTCGAGCACGGCCCGGGCGGTCGTGAGCGCCTGCTCGCCCGCGTCCGGATCGGCGGCCAGCGCGGCGATCGTGGTGGCCAGGGCGCGTGCGTCGCCGGGCGCGGAGAGCCAGTGTGGCGGGATCAGCTCCGGCAGGGCGCCGATCTGCGAGCCCGCGACCGGGAGGCCGGCGGCCATCGCCTGGGCGGCGGCGAGGCCGAACGTCTCGGCGCTGCGCGACGGCATCAGCGCGAGCTTCGCGCCGGCCCGCAAGCTCGCCAGTTCGGCTTCTGGCACCTGGCCGGCGAATGTGACGTTCGGCGCCCCGTCGAAGCGTCGGCGTTGCGAGCCCGCGCCGGCCACCAGCAGCGGCAGGGCGGCGATGCGGCAGGCTTCGATCGCCACCTCGAGGCCCTTCTCGGGCTCGAGACGCGCGCTGAACAGCGCATAGCTCCCGGCGTGTGCCTGCGAGTGTGCCACGAACTCGCGGACCGGATGCGGCAGCACGTGGGTCTCCGGCAGCGGGACGCCGAGGTCCGCCAGACGCCGTTTGGCGAACTCGCTGGGGACGATCGCGACGTCGATCAGCCCCGTCACGCGGCGCTGCCAGAGCGCGAGTCCGGCGGCGTACACGAGCGACTCGCCGGCGCCGCCGCGGCAGCCGTGGAGCACGCCGGGGAGCGTGTTGCGCCCGTGGCAGCGGGTGCACTCCCGCCCGTCGGTGAAGCAGATCCCGACCGCGCAGACGAGCCGGTACTGGTGCAGGTGGACGACGACCCGAGCCCCGGCCTCACGCGCAGCCGCGAGCGAGCGCCAGCCGAAGGAGGGAGTGAGGTTGTGCGCGTGCACGATCCGCGCACCGGTTCGCCTGACCGCACGGGCCACCTCCTCCGGGCGCAACCCGCCGCCCAGCATCCCCGCGGTGGCACGCCCGCGGCCGAGCAGCGCCGAGTCGCGCTGCAGCAGCTCGGCGTCCTCGCCGAGATGCTCGCGCACGAGCCAGAGCAGGTCCTCGACGGCGCGCTCCTCCCCGCCGCTGCGACGGTAGCGGTTGTGCAGAAAGAGGATCACGCTCGCCGCAAACTTAGACTCTTCGGACAGATGACTCCGTTCGCATCGATCGTGATCCCCACCAGGGGGCGTCCGGACTACCTCGCGGTGGCGCTTGCGTCGATCGCGCCGCAGGCGCTTGGGGCCGGTGCAGAGGTGATCGTCGTCGACGACTCAGGCGGTCTGGGGCGCAACGCCGAGCTCGCCGAGCGCTTCGGCGCGCGCTACCTGGCACTCGGCGAGCCGCGGGGGCTGAACGCCGCGCGCAACGCGGGCCTGCAGGCGGCGGGCGGCGAGCTGGTGGCATTCGTCGACGACGACGTGGAAGTGCACGCGGGCTGGCTGGATGCGCTGATCGACGCCGCGCACGCGCACCCCGAGGTCGGCGTGTTCACCGGCCCGATCCTCGCCCGCCTCGAGGGCTCGGGCGCGCGCCGCCACGTCTGCGGGCGCGAGGGGCCGCCGATCACCCACACCGACCTGGGCCCTCAGGACCGCGACGTGAAGCGCGCCTGGGGCGCGAACATGGCGATCCGAGCCCGCGCATTCGAGGCGGTCGGCCGCTTCGACCCCCACCGTGCGTGCTGGAGCGGCGATGAGGAGGAGTGGGAGCAACGCCACCTCCAAGCGGGCGGGCGGATCCGTTACGTCGCCGCCGCGGCGCTCGACCACCGTCGCGCGCCGGCGGATGCGACGCGTCGGGCGCTGATGCGCGTCGCCGTGGCGCGCGGCCGCCAGGCGCGCGAGTTCGACGAGCAGGAGGGACGCGCGCCGGCGACGGCGGCGGAGCTGCGCGTGTTTGCCGGCTGCGTGTGGCACACGGTGCGGCGGGGCTGCGCCAATGGGCCGGTGATGGCGGCGCACAGCTGGGGACGGATCTCGCGGGCCCGCCAGGCCCAGCGCGACCGCGTGCGCGGCGACAGCGCCGCTGACTTCCTCTCCGGCGAGAGCGGAACCGTCGGCGGGCGACGGGACCTGCTTCGCACGCTTGCCGATCGGGCGATGGCGGCTCGGGGCTACCGCCAGCGCGTGCTCGTCCGCAGGGCTGCTCGCGGGCTCGGCCGCTGCCGGGTGCTGGTGTTGTCGGTGGTGCGGCCGGAGAATGGGCCGGTGTACCGGCGCGCGGTCGAGATCCTGCTGGAGTCGCGCTGCGAGCTGGTCGTGCTCGAGCGTGCCCCGGAGGGCGCCGCGAAGTTCGAGAACCTGAACCGGCTGCTCGACGGAGTGGATCTGGACGCCTTCGACTGGGTCCTGGTGATGGATGACGATGTGGTACTGCCGGCCGGCTTTCTCGACGGGTTCCTCCACCTGGCCGGGTGCTGGCGACTGCGGATCGCCGCGCCCGCGCATCGGCTGCGCTCGCATGCGGCGTGGCGGTTGACGCGGCGGCAGTGGGGAAGCGTCGTGCGCGAGACGGCATTTGTCGAGATCGGGCCGGTGACAGCGCTTCACCGCGACACCTTCGAGGCGCTGCTGCCGTTTCCGGCGGTCGGCATGGGCTGGGGTCTGGACGCGCATTGGTCTTGGCTGGCGCGCGAGCACGAGTGGCCGATCGGCATCGTCGACCTCTTCCCGATCGCCCACCTGGTCGCGCCGGCAGCAGCCGGCTACGCGCGCGAGGCGGCGGTCGCGCAGGCNNGCGCGCAGGCGCGGGCGTTCCTGGCCGACCATCCCTACCTTCCGGTCCGCGAGTCACAGCGAACGCTAGCCGTCCATCGCCGATGCGCGTAGCGGTCGTCGCCGAGTTCTACCCGCGCCGCAGCGACCCGGTGCTCGGCGTGTGGGCGCACCGCCAGGCGCTCGCGGCACGCGAGGCCGGCGCCGAGGTGTCGGTGTTCGTGCTCCACCGCCTCGTGCCGCCAAAGCGCGATCTCTCAGCGGTGGTGGCGCTGGCGCGCCAGCGCCGCGATGTCCAACTGGACGGCCTGGATGTGCGCTACGTGCGCTATGTCTCGCCGCCACGGGGCCGCAGCTATGCGCACTGGGGGGCCTGGGCGGCTCCGGCGCTGCGGCGGGCACTCGAACGCGCAGCACCGTTCGATGTGGTGCACGCCCACAACGCTGTGCCGTCCGGCGACGCCGTGCTCCGGACCGGCGCCGGCCCTCCGCTCCTGGTGTCGGTCCACGGCGGCGACGTCCTGTGGACAAGCTCACGCGTGCCAGGAGGCCGTGCGGCCGTTGAGCGCGTCTTGCGCCGCTCGGCGATGGTGCTCGCCAATAGCAGCGGCATCGAACGCCTGGCCCGCGAGCACGGCGCGCACGACACACGCGTCGTGCATCTCGGCGCCGAGGTCCCTGCGGCGAGCAGCGCAACAGACGCGGAGCCCCCGCTGATCGTCACCGTCGGCCATCTGGTCGCGCGCAAGCGCCACGCCGACGTGCTCGAGGCGCTGGCGCAGCTGCCCGGCGTGCGCTACCTGGTGATCGGGGACGGTCCGGAGCGTGAGCCGCTCGAGGCGCNNCTCGAGGCGCTCGCGCGCGCGCTCGGCGTCTGCGACCGCGTCGAGTTCGCCGGCCAGCTCGCACCCGACGCGGCGCTGGCGCGCGCGCACACAGCGTCCTGCTTCGTGATGCCGTCGACCGAGGAAGCCTTCGGCGTCGCCTACATCGAGGCGATGGGCGCCGGGATCCCCGCGGTCGGCTGCGCCGGCGAGCCGGGGCCCGAGGAGATCGCAGCCGTCGGCGGCGGGATCGAGCTGGTCGCGCCCCGCTCCCCGGACGCCCTCGCCGCGTGTCTGCGCGGTCTGCTCGCCGATCGCGGCGCGCGCCTGGCCCTCGGCGCCGCGGGGCGCGCCACGGTCGAGCGGGAGTTCACCTGGAAGCGCTGCGGCGAGCGGACGGTCGACGCCTACGCGGAGGTGCTGCGATGAAGCCGGTGCTGTTCGTCACCGGCCACGTCGCGCCAGATCGTGCGCCGGCGTTCGAGCGCCTGCACGAGCGTGTCGGGATCGAGCTCGCGCTCTACGGCGGACGCCACCGCCACGGAGCACCGCCGGCCGTGCCGCCGGCGACGATCCCGCACCGCTTCGTAGACCAGCGCGAGATCGGGCCGCTGGTGCGCTCCGGCGCCTACCGCGCCGTCGTCGCCGGCACCGGCGGCCGCGTCGCTCTGCCGCTTGCCTGGCGGGCCTCGCGACACTCGGCCGTGCCGTTCGTGTTCTGGGCCGCGCTCTGGCGCACGCCGCGAACCGCCGCGCATCTCGCCGCGCTGCCGCTGATGCGCGGCATCTACCGCGACTGCGCTGCGGTGGTCACCTACGGCGAGCACGTCAGCGCCTACGTGCGAGCGCACGGCGCGACGCGCGTCGTCGTCGCGCCACAGGCGGTCGACAACGAGTTCTGGTCCGCACCGGCCGCGCCGCGGGCCGACGAGCGTTTCGCGGCGCTGTTCGTCGGGCGCCCGGAGCGCGAGAAGGGCCTCGCGGTCGCGCTGGACGCCTGGCGGCGTGCCGCGCTGGACGCAACGCTGACGCTCGTCGGCGATCTGGGCGCCGCGACGGGGCCTGGCGTCGTCGCCACCGGGCCGCTGCGCCCGCTGGAACTGCGCAACTTCTACGCCGCCTGCGACGTTCTGGTTGTACCGTCCATCAGCACGCGCCGTTTCGTCGAGCCGTGGGCGCTGGTGGTCAATGAAGCCATGAACCAGGGAACAGCGATCATCGCCAGCGACGCCGTGGGCGCCACGGCCGGAGGCCTCGTGCGTCACGGGCGCAACGGCCTGGTCGTGCGCGAGCGCGATCCGGCTGCGCTGGCGCACGCGCTGAGCGCGCTCGCCGGCGATCGCCGGCGCGCCGCCATGCTCGGCGCCGCCGGCCGCGATGATGTCCGCGCCTACACCTTCGACGCGTGGGCAGACGCCTTTGCGCACGCGCTCCAACTGGCTGCCCCGCAGCCCCCGCGTGCTGGTAGCGTTGGGCGATGACACGGGCCTGCGCGCGAGTGGTCGCAGCGGGGATGGCCGCGATGCTGATCGTCATGCCGGCGATCGCGCGCGCCGCCTATAAGGACACCCCGAAGTCGGTGATCAACGACTGCAGCGCCGGGCATTATCCGCTCAAGGGCCACTACACGATCAAGGTCCTCCAGGAGGCGCTGAACCGACTCGATGCCAGCGGCGATCAGTACACCAACTGCGCCGACGTGATCAAGGCCACGATCAGCAAGCAGGAACTGGCAGGACACCGAAAGATCGGCGGCGTCGCCGGAAATCACCCACGCTCCAAGGACACCCACGGCAACGGCGCCCACGCGTCAGACCTCGCGAAGAAGCGGCTAAAGGCTTTGACATCCGGGGGAGGCTCGCCGGTGCTGCTGCCAAGCATCGGACAGACGGTCACGCCGGGGACGGCGACCGACCGCGGCGCGTCGTTCCTTTCGAGTCTGCCGACGCCGCTGCTGATCGTTCTGGCCGCGCTGCTCGCTACCGTGCTCGCGGTCAGCGCACGCTCGATCAACAACATTGTCCGCTCACGCCGCCCGCATTAGCCGCGACGACGGCGCGCCGCTCACCGCGACGCTCGCGCGCCTAGCCGCGGACTCGTGGCTCGCGATCGCGGTCGCGGTGGCGGTCGCCGCGGTCTGCTTTACGGCGACCGGCGGCGCCGTCAGCGTTGACGGCAGCACCCCCTCCGGCGCCGGGCTCGGCCCGAACACGGTCGTGGAGATCGCGCTGACGCTCGCCGGCGGCCTGCTCGTCGCGCTCGCATTCGCGCGCGAGCACGCCGGGCGCGTGCGCGTCTTCGGCGTCGGCGGCGCGATCGCGCTGTTCGCGCTCGCTGCGTTCAGTGCGATTTCGGTCAACTGGTCCATAGCGCCCGCCAACTCCTGGCTCGAGGCGAATCGCACGCTCGCCTACGCCGCGACCTTCGCCGGCGCGATCGCGCTCGTACGGCTGAGCGCGGGGCGGTGGCGCAGCGTCATCGCCGGGCTGCTGCTGGCGACGCTGCTGCTGTCGGCCTATGCCGTGGCGAGCAAGATCGCCCCCGCCACGCTGGACGCCTCCGACACCTTCGCACGCCTCTCGGTGCCGTTCGGCTACTGGAACGCGGTCGGCCTGACGGCGGCGCTCGGCATCGCCCCCGCGCTGTGGCTGGGTGCGCGGCGCGATGGCCACGCCGCGCTGAACGCACTCGCGGCGCCGGTGCTGTGCCTGCTGCTCGTGGCGCTGGTGCTGTCCTACTCGCGCGGCGCGGTCCTCGCCGCGGCGGTCGGCATCGCCTTCTGGTTCGCCTTCGTGCCGCTGCGCCTGCGTGCGCTTTCGGTGCTGGCGATCGGCGGCCTCGCCGCCGCCGCGGTGCTGGCATGGACCTTCGCGCAGCCGGCACTCGCGGACGACAACGTCTCACTGCCCGCCCGCAGCGCGGTCGGGCATCGCCTCGGACTGGTGCTGCTGGCGGCGCTCGTGGTCGCTTTCCTCGTGGCGCTGATCCTGCGCTTCGCGCGCGAGCGCAACCCGCTCTCGGCGACCCGCCGGCGCCGGCTCGGAATCGTCGCGCTGGTCGCCCTCGCGCTCGTGCCCCTCGCCGCGGTCGGCGCCGGCGCACACAGCTCGCGCGGCCTGTTCGGCACGATCTCCCACGGCTGGTATGAGCTGACGACGCCCAACGCGCAGCAGCCGTCCAACAGTGCCAGCCGGCTCACGGCGACGGGCAGCATGCAGGCGCTGTACTGGTCCTACGCGCTCGACGTGTTCGACGCCCATCCGCTGACCGGCGCCGGCGCCGGCGCCTACGCCGTCGCCCATCAGCAGTACATGACGAGTCCCGCACAGGCGCTCAACGCGCACAGCTACATCTTCCAGACACTCGCCGACCTGGGCCTGCTCGGACTCGCGCTCAGCCTCGCGGTGGCGATCGGCTGGGGCATCGCCGCGGTTCGCGCCGCCGGGCCGTTCCGCCCGCGCGCCCCGGGCGGCGAGGCCGCCGAGCGGATCGGGCTGCTGACCATGATCGCCGTCGTCATCGCCTTTGCCGTGCACTCGGGTGTCGACTGGACCTACTTCGTCCCCGGCGACGCCCTGATCGCGCTGCTGTGCGCCGGCTGGGTGGCCGGGCGCGGGCCGGCGCGCGAGCGCCTGGAGGCCGGCCGGCCGTCGCTCGCCCGCCTGTCCCGCTCCCCGACGGCGGCCGCGGGGGTCGCAGCGGCGATCGGACTGGCGCTGGTCGTCGCCTGGTCGCAGTGGCAGCCGCTGCGCTCCGAGCAGGCCGCGACCGCCGGGAGTCTCGCACTCGGCAATGCGGACGCCGCGCTGGTTCTCAACGAGAACGCTGTCGCCCGCCGCGACCTCGCCCTCGCACGCGCCGACTACCTCGCGGCACGCTCACGCGACCCGCTCGACATCACGCCGCTGATCGGTCTCGCCGGCGTCTACAACAACGAGATCAAGTCGCAGCTGGCCCAGCAGACACTGGAGCAGGCCGTCGCGCTGCAGCCCTCGAACGCGGCGAGCTGGTTTGCGCTCTGGCAACTCGACGGGTCCACAAAGATCGGGCTGGCTGCGCTCGCGGCCGCCCATCACCTCTTCCCCTACGATCCCGACCTCCCCCGCTCGGCGCTCGAGAACGCGAGCGCTAGCTGACCTGCCGCCGCGCCGGCTGCTCGGACGCGCGCAAGGCGCGCCCGAGCTCGCGCGCCGTGCGCTTCCACTCGCGCGCCGTCATCACGTAGACCGCGTGGTCGATCACGCGCGTGCCGATCCGCTCAGCCGAGCGCAGCACACCCTCCTCGCGAAAGCCAAGCCGCTGCGGAATCGCGCGACTGCGCGAGTTGAGGACGCCGGCGCGGATCTCCACGCGGTTCAGCAGCCAGCCGTCGAAGGCGTGATCCAGCAGGGCGCACACGGCGGCGGTCATCGTCCCGGCACCCTGGCGATCGGCGGCGAGCCAGTAACCGATGCTCGTCGACTTTCGCGTCCAGTCGATCGCGTGGAACCCGGCGACGCCGATGATCTGCTTGCCCTGCAGGAGCGCGAGCTGCATGCCGCGGTTGTCCTCGTACTGGCGCCGCGCGGCGCGAATGAACGCCAGCGAGTCGGCCACGCCCCGGGTCTGGCCGACAAACGGCATCCAGGCGGCCAGGTGCGCGCGGTTGGTCTCGATCAGCGTGAACAGCTCCTCGGCGTCGGCATCATCGAGCGCACGCAGCGAGAGGCCCTCTCCGAGGTCGATTGCGAAAGCCACGCGCAAAGTCTTGCGCACGGTGCGGTTGCGTTAGGCTCGTCGGCACTGTTCGGGGAGTTTGACCACGTCGGATATCTCGTTCGCGAGCTCGACGCCGCGGTCGCGCAGGCCCAGCGCGCGCTTGGCCTCCCGCTCGTTCGGACCGTCGAGCTGCCGCAGTACGGGATCGCGGCGGCGTTTCTGGGCGAGGGCAGAGGGACGCTCGAGATCTTCACGATCGACGACGCGCAGTTGCGCGAGCCGCGCCTGGGCACAGACCAGCAGCGAATCGACCATCTGGCGTTTCGCGTCGAGGATCTCGACGCGATCGCCGCGACGCTGCGGGCCGGCGGTGCGCGGTTCAGCGGACCGGATCGTCGCGGCGAGGTGCCCGGCCCGCTCGAGCTGGGCGGCCTGCGTCAGCTCTGGACGTTGCCTGCCAGCACCGCCGGGTTCGCGGTGCAGCTCATCGGGGTGCCAGCGCACTAGCGAGCAGGACGCCGCTGGAGCGACCGATCACGATCTGCTCGAACCCACACGCCTCGAGCAGTGCCCGCAGCGTCCGCCCGGTGAAGAAGCGCAGATGGTCAGACCGCGGCTCGAAGTGACGTTCGAACGCTCTCCGGCTCAAACCCAGTGCAAGCCGCAGTCTTCGTCCGTGGTCGGGGGTCGAGAGCGCAAGACGCCCGCCGGGCGCCATCACCCTCACGACCTCCTCCAGCAGCCCGATCCCGTCCACCACGTGCTCCAGCACCTCCCCGAGCCAAGCGGCGTCGAACGCGCCGGCCGAAAACGGCAGCGTCCGCCCGCTGACGACGAGGAACTCGAGCTCGGGAAAGCGCTCGCGCGCGCGGCGCACCGGCTCGTGTGCGACCTCGACCCCAACCACCGCGAAGCCCGCGCGCGCCAGTTCTCCGGCGAACCAGCCGGCGCCACAGCCCACATCGATGACCCTCGCATGCGGCTCGAGCGTTTCGAGCAGGAAGTCGCGCCTGAGTGCGAAGTGCTCCGGCGCGACGTCGGGGAGCTCACTCCAGAGGCGTTCGAAGTAGGTCACCGGTGAAGAAATCTATCCCTGCAGCGCCAACATCCGCGGTAGAGTTTGCTCACTTGCCCTTTCGGGTGGGCACCGCGAGCGGCACTCGGACAGGAGGCGGGGTAGGCGTATGAGGGTCGCGTTCGACAGCCGTGCGAAGGGGGATCCCCGTGGGATCGGCCGATACGTGCGCTGCATCCTCGACTCGCTGCGCGAGACCGCCGACCCCGACAGCGTGATCACCGAAACACACCGTCCGCGCCGCAGCGACGTGTTCCATTCGCCATGGCTGGACGGCGCCCACCTGCGCTGTCCCTGCCCGACGGTCGTCACGCTGCACGACCTCGTCAACCTCAAGGGCCGCGCGGAGTACCTGCGCACCGGAGTGCGCTTCAAACTGCGCTACCTCGCGGTCCAGCGCGCTGACCGCGTGATCGTGCCGACGCAGGTGGTCGCCAACGACGCCCAGGAGCGTCTCGACATCGACAGCGAGCGGATCAGCGTGATCCCGGAGGCAGCGGACGCCGCGATGTACCCACGTGGCGCCGATGAGATCGGCGCGGTTCGCGCGCGCTACGGGCTGCCGGAGCAGTACCTGTTGTGGGTGGGCGGCATGCTGCACCCGGAGCGCCGCAAGCGCGTCGCCGACCTCGCCCAGGCACCGCGCCGGATGCCGCTGGTGCTCGCCGGACCGGCGCGGCCGTGGGCGCACGAGCTACCCGACGTCACGCTGACCGGCCAGGTCTCCGACGACGAGCTGGCCGCGCTCTACAGTGGCGCGCACGCACTCGTCTTTCCGTCCGACGACGAGGGCTTCGGCCTGCCGGGCGTCGAAGCCCTGGCCTGCGGCACGCCCGTGGTGGCCTGCGAGGCGCCGGCGCTGCGCGAGGTCCTTGGCGAGCGCGCGACCTTCGTCGAGCTGGGCGACATGGAAGGACTACTGGAAGCCGGCGTGAACGCCGTCCGGCCGGCGCCGGCGCCGCCGGACTGGAGCTGGGCCGACGCGGCGCGCGCAACGTGGCGCGTCTACGCCGCAGCCGTCGCGCACTCGCAGCCGATCAGTACGCGCCGCGTCCCCAGATTACCGCGGGGAGCGTTTTGACCAGAATCGTCAGGTCAAGGAAGACCGACCAGCGCTCGAGGTAGAGGAAGTCGAGCCGGACGAGGTCGTCGAAGCTCAGCTCGGCGCGCCCTGACACCTGCCACAGACCCGTCATTCCGGGCATCACGAGGTAGCGCTTGAGGTGCCAATCCGCGAGCCGGTCGAAATCGCGCTGGGGCAGCGGCCGCGGGCCGACCAGCGACATCTGGCCGCGCAGCACGTTGAACAGCTGCGGCAGCTCGTCGAGCGAGAAACGCCGCAGGGCGCGCCCGACGCGGGTCCTGCGCGGGTCGCTGCGCATCTTGAAAAGCGCACCCGACGCCTCGTTGTGCTCCTCGAGATCGCATTGGCGGCCGTCGGCGTCGAGGATCATCGTGCGGAACTTCAGGCAGGCGAAGGGAACGCCGCCGATTCCGGGCCGCATCGAGCGATACAGCACCGGGCCCCGCGATTCGAGCTTGATCGCCACCGCGATCGCCAGGAGCAGCGGGCTGAACACGATCACCAGAAGCGTCGAGACGACCAGGTCGAAGCTGCGCTTGACGGCGAAGTCGATGCCCTCGAAGACCGGCGCGCGCAGCTCGAACAGCGGCACCGACTGACCCGGCACGAACTCTGCGCGGTGGACGAGGATCCCCGTGGTCGACGGCGCGATCCGCACACGCACACCACGCTCGTGCGCGCGATCGACGAGCTCGAGCAGTTCGCGTTCGGGAAAGTCCGGGTCGACGACGATCACCTCGTCGACGCGGTTGGCCGCGATCGTCTCGCCGATCTGCGCCAGGGTGCCAAGCGAGCGCAGCCCGCCGTTCGCAAGCTGCAGGCGCGAGATGAAGCCGACCAGCTCGACCGCCGGGTGTGGCCCCGACGAGAGCGCCTTGGCGACCGCGTCGATGTGCGGGCCCGTGCCCACCAGCAACGCACGCCGCCGATACCCGGCGGCGTGCAGCAGCACCCCAGAGATCCGCTCGTAGAGCGCCCGGAAGGACGTCACGTACACCAGTGCGAACAGGAACGAGCCGTAGAAGGTGTAGTAGGAGGAGTAGTACCGTGCCTGCGCGCCGGTCGCGATCGCGAAGATCAGCGCGACGATCATCACCTGGAAAAGTGCGGCCAGGATCCTCGACAGCCCAGGCCGCTCGCCGCGGTCGGCGTACATGTCGGAGCGGGCGAACAACAGGAGCGTCAAGAGATAGGCGAAGGCGACAAAGCCGCGCGTCTGATGGAAAGCCTGCGAGATCAGGCTCGACTTGCCGTGTACGACGTCCTTCAGCAGCAGTGCGGTGAAGATCGCCAGGAACACTCCCGCGAAGTCGATCGCCATCAGCACGACGACGCGCGAGAACCGGCGTGCCGTCTCCCAGCGCAGCAAGAACGACAGCAGTGGCGGGCGCTTCGCGCGCATGTCACGTTCGCCGAGGCTGACCTGCTCGGAGCGCTCCGGCTCGATCGCGGTGGCGGTCTCGTCCGTCACCGGGTCGGGGACCGCGCGAATGGTCTGGCGGGGGCTCGACATCTCGCTTCTTTCAACGCGCCACTCTGCCAGATGTTGCGGCCCAGCGCCAGCGAATTTGCGACCGTGGCGCCGCCTGCAACCCGGCGAATCGCCAGCCGGAGCCGCCTGCGGCCCAACGAGCGCACGCGCTCGGCCCGGCGGGGCGTCGGGCGCTCTAGCCTGCCTCGATCGTGCGCCGCAAGCCGTCTTGCAGCGACACCTCGGGAGACCAGTCGAGCAGCCGGCGAGCGAGGCTGATGTCGGGCTGGCGCTGCTTGGGGTCGTCGACCGGCAGCTCTTCGTACACGATCGGCGACTTGCTGGCGGTCGCCTCGAGCACCGCATTGGCGAGCTCGAGCAGCGTGAACTCGTTGGGATTGCCGATGTTGACCGGCTCGTGGTAACCGGACTCGGCGAGTGCGATCAGGCCCCGGATCAGGTCGCTCACGAAACAGAACGAGCGTGTCTGGCTGCCGTCGCCGAAGATCGTCAGCGGCTGCCCGGCGAGCGCCTGGCGCAGCAGCGTCGGGATCGCGCGCCCATCGTAGGGGCGCATGCGCGGTCCGTATGTGTTGAAGATCCGCACGATCGCCGTGTCGACCCCCTGCTGGCGGTGGTAGGCCATCGTCAGCGCCTCGGCGTAGCGCTTGGCCTCNNTCGCCGTAGACCTCGCTGGTCGACGCGAGCAGGAACCGCGCGCGATGCGCCTTCGCGAGCCCAAGCGTGTGATGGGTCCCGTGGGAGCCGACCTTCAGGGTCAGCAGCGGCAGCCGCAGATAGTCGATCGGCGATGCCGGCGAGGCCAGGTGAAAGACGATATCGACGGGCTCATCGACGAAATAGGGCTCGGTGATGTCGATGTTCAGCGAGAGAAACCGCGGATCGCGGATATGGGCGATGTTCTCCAGCGAACCGGTCTCGAGATTGTCCGCACAGATCACCCGATGCTCGCGCGCCAGCAGCTCTTCGCAAAGATGGGAGCCAAGGAACCCCGCACCGCCGGTGACAAGACAGGTGGCCATCGCAGCCAGCCTACTGGCTGCGCGAGTGCGCGTCACGCACGACGAGCGAAAGCCCGGCTCCGACCGGCACGAGCACGCTCGTGACCGAAGGCTCGGCGGCGATCAGCTCGCCGATCGCCGCCACCTCGGCGGCGTTGGAGAGGACGTTGTCGATTGCCAGAAGGCCGCCCGCCGGGCGCAGGCTGCGCAGCAGCGCCGGCCAGTAGCCCGCATAGGCGGGCCGCTCGGCGTCAAGGAAAACGAAATCCCAAAAGCCGTCCGCTGAGTCGGCGAGCGCCTGCGCGGCGTCCTGCGTGCGCAGCTCCGCCGCGACGCCGGCCAGTGCCAGATTCGCCGCGGCGAGCGCCGTGCGCTCGGCATCGATCTCCACGCTGAGCACGGCGCCGCCGGTCGCCTGCGCGGCGTCGGCCAGCCAGATCGTCGAGTAGCCGTTCGAGCCGCCCAGTTCGAGGATTCGCCGCGCGCCGGTGGCGCGGATCAGCACGCCGAGCAGCTCGGCGGTCTGCGGCTCGACGTTGCGGAAGCGGGCGTGGCGATCCGCCTGGCGCTCGTCGTGCGCGCGGGCGGCGGTGAGGATCTGCTGCGCGACCTTTCGGCGCTGGGCCTCCACGCGCCGATCCTGACAGCTGGCATGCGCCGGCGCGCGCTCACGCACTAGGGTGCGCCGCGTGGATGTGATCGATGAGCTGCTCGCGAACAACGCCGCGTTCGCGGCGTCGCTGCCGGAGCGCCACTTCGATCTGCGGCCGAGCCGCCGCCTGGCGATCGTGACCTGCATGGACTCCCGCCTCGACGTGTTCGCTGCGCTCGGGTTGCACGACGGCGAGGCGCACGTGCTGCGCAACGCCGGCGGCGTGATAACCGACGACGTGATCCGCTCGCTCGCGGTTTCCCAGCGACGGCTGGGGACGCTCACGGTGATGCTGATCCATCACACCGACTGTGGCATGGCGAAGCTCACCGATGACGGCTTCCGGCTCGAGCTGCAGCAGGCGACGGGCGTCGCCCCTGCGTTCGCGATCGAGTCCTTCGCCGACGTCGACGCAGACGTCCGCCAATCCGTCCTGCGGGTTCGCCGCTCGCCGTTCGTTCCCCACCGCGACGCGGTCCGCGGCTTCGTCTACGACGTCGACACCCACCGGCTGCGCGAGATCCACGTCGCCGGCGAGGACTGAGCGACCGGCGCCGCTCGGCACCTGCGCGCCGGCGCCGACCCGCGTCCAACCGCGGGATATCCTGCGGGCGATGCCCAGGACCGAGAGCGACGAGCAGCGCCCGACGATCGCTCCGGTCGTCGGGCCGGAGGATCCGCGCCGTTTCACCGACTCGGGGATCGAGGTCGAGCCGGTCTACGACCGTCCGCCGCAGGAGCCCGTGCTCGAGCAGCCGGGCGAGTTTCCGTACACGCGCGGGATCCGTCGCGAGTCCTACCGCGGGCGGCTGTGGACGATGCGCCAGTACGCGGGCTACGCCTCCGCGAAGGAGTCAAACGCCCGCTACCGCTATCTGCTCGAGCATGGCTCGACCGGCCTCTCGATGGCGTTTGATCTGCCCACCCAGCTGGGGCTTGACTCCGACGACCCACGGTCGCTCGGCGAGGTCGGGCGGACGGGGGTCGCGATCGACACGATCGACGACATG
>PMKB01000344.1 GCA_003157595.1 Solirubrobacterales bacterium | reverse complement strand
CGCCGCGCGGTTGGGGGTCGCGGACCCGGAGTTGGTCGAGGGCGCGAAGCGGCGGCGGTTCACGGCTGAGTACAAGCTGCGGGTCTTGCGCGAGGTGGAGGCGTGCGCGAGCCGGGGTGAGATCGGGGCGTTGTTGCGTCGCGAGGGCCTGTACTCGTCGCTGTTGAGCGAGTGGCGCAAGCAGCGCGACACGGGGGCGCTTGAGGCGCTGGGGCGGCCGCGGGGGCCCAAGCCGCCGCATCCGCTGGAGGCTGAGGTCGCCAGGCTGCGGCGGCGGCTCGAGCGCACCGAGGGTGAGCTCGCGAAAGCGCGGCGGGTGATCGAGGTGCAGGGAAACGTCTCTGCGCTGTTGGGCGAGTTGCTCGAGCCCAGGGGCGCGCAGGGGAGCACCGATCGATGATCGAGCAGACCGTGCAGGAGCTCACGCCGCTCGTCGGGACCAGGCCGGCGTGCCGGGCGCTCGGTGCGGCACCGGCGACGATCTACCGTCGTCGCCGTCCAGGCGAGCCCAGACCGAGACGGCCGCGGTCGCCGGCGGCCAGGGCGCTCTCAGACCTCGAGCGCTCCGCGGTGCTCGACGTGCTGCACTCGGAGCGCTTCGTTGACTGCTCGCCGGCGCAGGTCTGGGCGACGCTGCTGGACGAGGGCCGCTACTTGGCGTCAGAGCGCACGATGTACCGGCTGCTCGCCGCCTGTCACGGCGGGGTGCGCGAGCGCCGTGACCAGTTGACCCATCCCGGCTATGCGAAGCCGGAGCTGCTCGCCGAGCGTCCGAACGAGTTGTGGTCGTGGGACGTGACGAAGCTGAAGGGCCCGGCGAAGTGGACGTGCTTCTACGCCTACGTGATCCTCGACGTGTTCAGCCGCTACGCGGTCGGCTGGACCGTCCAGCACCGCGAGAACGCGCAGCTCGCCACGGCGCTGATCGCCCAGGCCGCCGAGCAGCAGCAGATCACCCGCGGCCAGTTGACCGTGCACGCCGATCGCGGCAGCGCGATGCGCTCCAAGCCGGTCGCGTTCCTGTTGGCCGACCTCGGCGTCCTCAAGACGCACTCGCGGCCCTACACCTCGACTGACAACCCCTACTCCGAGGCGCAGTTCAAAACGCTGAAGTACCGGCCCGAGTTCCCCGACCGCTTCGAAAACATCGAGCAGGCCCGCGCGTTCTGCCGGCCGTTCTTCGACTGGTACAACCACACCCACCGCCACTCCGGGATCGCCTTGATGACCCCCGCCGCCGTCCACTACGGCCAAGCGAAGGCGCTCCACGCCGAGCGCCAACGCGTCCTTGATGCCGCCTACGCGCGCACCCCGGAGCGGTTCGTTCGCCAGCCGCCGCAGCCACCAGCGCTGCCGACCGCCGCATGGATCAACAAGCCGACCGCAGAGGAGACTGCTCACTAAATTCGCCAACCAAGTGTCTCAATCGACTTGACAGGCTCCGTTTGACCGCTGCCCGCGCATCGTTCGGCGTTGTGCCCAGCATCTTCGCGAGCGAGTCGTCATTGTGCTCGGCCCGCCCGTCGCGGAACTGCTCGATCAGCGGCGCCCATTCGCCGGCTTCGGCGAGGAGTGTGTCCTCGACCCGTTCTTTGCTTAGCGCAGCGAGCCCGCGCTTGATGGCGTCGGACTGGATGACCCCGGAGTCGCTCGCCGGATCGAACTCGGTCGCCCCGCGCTCCTCCTTCCGCATCTGCGCCTCCTGCGCCTTCTTGACCAGGTCGATCAGGTTACGAGGCGGCATGATGCCGTTCCCGTCGCGCACGCGCGCGAGCATCCAGTTCCACGTTGTCGGACGGCGCGATCCCAGATCCACCTGGCTCGGGAAGACTGCATCGAACAGTTGCTGGTTATCGGCGGCCGAAGATATCCCGAGCGCCCCAACGAATTGGGGGTTCTCGCGAAGTCGACGGCAGAGCAGGTCGAACAGGTCTTCCTCGTCCCAGACGATCTCGACCTTTCGATCGTTGATATGGGTCAGGTTGACGAAACCGCCCGCGATAATCCGTCGGAAGAGGTCCTTTCGAACGAAGAGCTTGAGCGTTATTCGGTCGAACTCGGCGAGGTCGAGGTATGTGCGAAGGAGGGCACGGAGTGCCGGTACCTCCGCCTGCGGAAAGCCCTGGAAGGCCTCGTCGAGGCGATCGAGAACGATCCAAACCTTGTAACCAACCTCGTCGAGCACCTCGTTGAGGAGCCGCAGCGCCTCGTCGTGGCGGATGAGCGTGTCATCGGGCTCCCCAAGCTCGCCGAACTCAACGTGCGGGACAAGAACGGGCCAGCCGGTCGGCGTGATGGTGATGGCGAGTTCGGCGCTCTTCGGATGCGTGAACCGTCGCACGAGGTTCACGATCTGCGAGAAGACGGTGTTGGCCGAGTCGTCGGGACTGCGCAAGCCGGCTCGCGTCAGCAGGTTGTCGAGCTCCTTCATCTTGCCGCTGAACGCGCCCTCATTGATCTGCAGGATCCAGTTGCCGACGAGCGACAGGACGTAGGCCTTCCAGATCGTGATGTACTGCCCCTCCTCGAGTGGCTCCCCCTCGGTTAGCCGCTGAAATACAGGAACGCCGACCGGATTGAAACCGGCCAGCACCTCGATGTCTGGCAGTAAGCCCGCATAGCGACGCCGCAGGATCCGGTACAGCGCAGTCTTGCCCGTCCCCTTATCGCCGGCCACCGAGTCGTACCGTCCTGCAACAAGACCGCGGAAGGTCTCGGTCTCGACGAAGTAGGTCTCCAGCGCGTCGTCATGCTCGGCGACCGAGCTCCCGAGGTCGAGGTCATGGAGGATGTCTTTGATCAACACCGGCTGGAAGCGTAGCCCCGGCGGCGGTCATGGCAGGCATCCGATTGGCCGGCTAGCAGCGCGGCACCAGTTCTAGGCGATCCTCCACGCACCCGGTGCCCCGATGCCTGGAGTGCATATTGTGATCAGCGTGGGTGCTCGGCGGAGATTCGCGCTCGGGATGTGGTGCTCTCGTGACGCTTGATGAGGTCTATGGGTCGGTCGCGGCGTTCCTCGACCCGCAGTCCGAGGTCGACCGGGTGCGACGCGCGGTGCACGCCCAGCTCCCGGCCGAGGTTGCGATGCCGATGACTCGGCCGGTGCCCGTGCAGCCCGACGACGCCGCCGCCACACCGCGCCGCGGCGTCGAGGGCGTCGCAGAGGCGTCCGCCGGCACAGGTGAGGTGAAGGCGCCCGCGGACGGCGAGGTGAAGATCGTCGGGGACGGCGCTGGCACCTCGT
>PMKB01000343.1 GCA_003157595.1 Solirubrobacterales bacterium | reverse complement strand
GCAGGCGCTCATCACGCCCGAAAAAGTGGCCACGATGACGCCCTTTTTCAGATTGAATTCGCCGATGACGGCGGTCTTCTGCTCGACCGTCATCTCTTTTTCCTTCGACATGCCGGCCTTGCCCGCGAACGCGATGCCCGCCATGCAGATGGCGATGCCGAGCACGATCACCTGCCCGGAGAGAGTGGGCAGCACGTTCGAGAAAAACGTGCCGTGATAGATGGGGGGCACCAGCGTGCCGAACGCGGCGCAGTAGCCGAGCACCATCGCCATGCCGAGCGACATGCCCAGGTAGCGCATGGTCAGCCCGAAGGTCAGCCCGCCGAATCCCCATAGGACGCCGAAGAAATACACCCAGCCGATGGTGTCCCACGGCGTCGCGTGCAGCACGGCGAGCAGGCCGGTCGAGACGGTCGAGCCCATGAACCAGGGCACGAAGATCCAACTGAAAACGCCGCCCACCAGCCAGTACGTTTCCCAGCTCCACTTCTTCACGGCCCGGAAGGGGACGTAGAAACTGCCGGACGCCAACCCGCCCAGCCAGTGAAATACCACGCCAATCAAAGGATTCGGAGTCATCGTTTCTGTCTCAACGCACGAATCATCTATTGTAAGCGCCGTCTCGTGTTGTGTGGAAGTCGCGGGGACAGATCGGTCTGTCCCCGCCGCGCCTTAGGAAGGTGGTTGTGCTGGAAGCTGGTTCCGCTTCAGCTCTTCGGTTTGGTGAGATGGCGGTAGAGCTTGAACCCGAGAAAGCTCAAGACCCCGCCGGCGACGGCTCCAACCGCGATGACTGCACCCGCGGATAGGGCCGTCACGCCCCCCTGCGCGGCGAGTTCCAGAACTCCGGCGGTTGCGCCGCCGGCGCCGCCAACACCGGCGAGGCGGCCTGCGAGGCACTCGACGCTGCGGCGGACCCGCACAGCGCCACAAACGCGACCATGCCGAGCACCGAAGCTGCGGGCCTCCTCATACCCCTACTACGTCGTGTGCGCAGTGCCGTCACGCGAGCTGCTGCGCCGCGACCTCGCGCGCCCGGCGGTCGGCCTCGAACAGCGACTCGAACTCGCGCAGCGGTGTCGCCCCCAACTCGTTCAGCGTCGCCTCGATCACCTCCGCGATGCGCGGGAGGGCGATCCGCCCGCCCAGGAAGGCGTGGACGGCGACCTCGTTGGCGGCGTTCAGGACGCACGGCGCCGTGCCGCCGGCGATCGCTGCCTCGCGGGCGATCGCCAGCGCGGGGAATGTCTCGAGGTCGGGCGGCTCGAAGGTCAGGCTGCCGACCGCGGCGAGGTCGAGTCGCGCCACATCCAGCTCCATGCGCTCGGGGTGGTTCAGCGCGTAGGCGATCGGCACGCGCATGTCGGGGCAGCCCAGGTGGGCGAGCACGGCGCCGTCGCAGAGTGTGACCATGCCGTGGATGATCGACTGCGGGTGCACGAGCACGTCGATCCGCGCATACGGAACGGCGAACAGGTGGTGGGCCTCGATCAGCTCGAGCCCCTTGTTCATCAGCGTGGCGGAGTCGATCGTGATCTTGTCGCCCATCGACCAGGTCGGGTGCGCGAGCGCCTGCTCGACGCTCACGCGCTGCAGCTCGCTGCGCCGCATGCCGCGAAACGGGCCGCCCGAGGCCGTGATGGTCAGGCGCTCGATCGTGCCGGGCCCGGCTGAGCGCTCGGCGGCGATCAGCTGATGCAGCGCGGCGTGCTCGGAGTCGACCGGCAGGATCCGCGCACCGGTCGCCTCGGCCAGCGCGGTCACCAGCTCGCCGCCGACGACCAGCGACTCCTTGTTCGCGAGCGCGAGGTCGATTCCCTCGCCGAGCGCCACGATCGTCGGGCCGAGGCCCGCCGAGCCGACGATCGCGTTCAGGACGAGGTCCGGCTCGGACTCGAGCACCAGCTCGACGAGTCCCTGCGTGCCGCTGTGGACCTCCCCCTCCGGCCAGGCCGCGGCGGCGCGGCCGGCGCTTTCGGGGTCGGTCAGGGCGATCCGCGTGACGCCGTGCGCGCGGGCCTGCTCGACGACCGTCTCCCACGACGAGCGCGCCGAGAGGCCGACGAGCTCCAGGTCGGGCGAGCCGGCGATCACATCGAGCGCCTGCACGCCGATCGAACCGGTCGCGCCGAGCACCAGGATCCGTTTCATTTCGCCGCCAGGATCGCGAGCCAGGCGTAGTAGGAGACAACCACGCTGAACAGCACGGCGTCGAGACGGTCGAGCGCGCCGCCGTGCGCGCCGAACAGCCGGCCTGAGTCCTTGACGCCGGTCTGCCGCTTGACATAGCTCTCGAACAGATCGCCGATCGGCGCCGCGATCGCCACCCCCACCCCGAGCAGGACCGCATCGCCCTTCGGGAACCAGGGCTGGTAGAGCGAGGCGAACCACACGCCGACGATCGCGCAGAAGATGCCGATCACCAGTCCCTCGACCGTCTTGTTCGGCGAGACCGCCGGCGCGAGCCGCCGCTTTCCGAACGTGCGCCCGCCGAGGTAGGCACCGCTGTCGCCGACGAAGGTGCCGATCACGACATCGGTCAGGATCCCACCCCCGTGGGGCAGGTCTCGCAGGAGCACGGCGTGGGCCAGCGCGAGGCCGACCCACCAGACACCGAGCAGCGTGACGGTGATCCCGAAAATGCTTCCCGCCGGCGACACGAGCGTCAGCAGGAAGCTCGCGGGTAGCGCTGCGACGGCGATCAGCAGCACCTGGTCGCGTGTGCCGTAGTGCGCCGCCACCATCAGCGCGAAGAGCGCCACGAAGCCGACGAGCTTGGCCGGGTGGGCACGCGCTGTCATGCGGTAGAGCTCGTCGAGGCAGATCCAGCCGAGGATCAGCAGCGCCCCGGCGAACAGCAGCCCGCCGCGCTCGATCACGATGGCGGCGGCCGCGAGCGCCGGAATCGCCACGAGCACCCGGGCGCGCAGCTCTGAGGGACGCCCGCTGCGCGACGGACGCGGCCTGCGCGGCCGGGCGGACGGTGGGCGTCGGCGCAGCTGACCGGAGGCCACGGCCGCTCACCGTCCGCCGTAGCGACGCCGGCGCCCGCCGTAGGCTGCGAGCGACTCCTCGAAGGCTTGGCGCGTGAAGTCCGGCCAGAGCTCGTCGCGGAAGATCAGCTCCGAGTAGGCCGACTGCCAGAGCAGGTAGTTCGACAGCCGTTGCTCGCCACTGGTACGGATGATCAGGTCGGGGTCGTGCATCTCGGGGGCGTAGAGCAGCGCCCGGAACTCGTCCTCGCCGCCGCCTTCGAAGCGCCTCGCCGCGTCGAGGATCTCCGCCCGGCCGCCGTAGTTGAACGCCACGAACAGCGTGATGCGGTCGTTGTCGGCGGTCTGCGCCTCGGCCCAGTCCATCTGGCGCCGCAGCGCCGCCGAAACCCCCTCGCGGCGACCGATGAAGCGCATCCGCACCCCCTCGTCGCGCAGCTCCGGCGTCTCGATCTTGATCCGCCGGTTGAACATCCGCATCAGCGCGCCCACCTCGCTCGCGGGTCGCGACCAGTTCTCGGTCGAGAAGGAATAGACCGTGAGCTCGCGCACGCCCAGCTCGACCGCGTCGCGCAGGCGCGCCTTGACCGTGTCGGCGCCGGCGTTGTGCCCGGCAGCGACCGAGACACCGTGCTGCTTGGCCCAGCGCCCGTTCCCGTCGGTGATGATCGCGACGTACCGCGGCCGGTCCGCGTCGGCGCTCATCACACCTCGAGGATCTCTGCTTCCTTGCCCTTCAGCAGCACGTCGAGCTCGCCGATCCTCTCGTCGGTCAGCTTCTGCAGCAGGCCCTCGGCGCGACGCTCGTCGTCGGTGCCGGTCTCGCCGGCCTCCTTCAACTCGCGCAGGTCGTGCATCACATCGCGGCGGATGTTGCGAATCGCGACGCGCCCCTCCTCCACGATGTGCCGCGCGACCTTGACCAGCTCGCGGCGGCGCTCCTCGTTGAACTCGGGGATCACCAGGCGCACCAGCTTGCCGTCGTTGGAGGGGTTCAGCCCGACGTCGGAGGTGTTGATCGCCTTCTCGATCGCCTTGATCGTCGAGGCGTCGAAGGGCTGGATGGTCAGCAGGCGAGCTTCCGGCGCGGAGATCGTCGCCAGCTGGCGAAGCGGCGTCGGCGTGCCGTAGTAGTCGACCTGGATGCGGTCCAGCAGCGCCGGCGTGGCCCGGCCGGTGCGCACGGATCCGAGTTCGTGGCCGGTCGCCTCGACCGACTTTTGCATCCGCTCGCGCGCGTCCTCTAGCAGGTCGTCGATCATCTTGGATGCAGGCAATTCGTGACCATCGCCGGGGGGAGAATAACGTGTTGGGGGCGCTGGACGCCGGCGTGCGTCCGCACTCTCACCGGGTCGGCGGCTTGCTAGCCGGTGGGCGTCGCCACGAGCGTTCCGACCTGCTCGCCGGCCAGGATGCGGCCGATGTTGGCGGAGTCGTCGACGTTGAAGACGCGGATCGGCAGCCGGTTCTCCATGCACAGCGTGAGCGCGGTCGCGTCCATCACCGCCAGACGGCGCTGGATCGCTTCCATGTGCGTGATCTGGGGGATGAACTCGGCGGTCGCGTCGAGCGCTGGATCGGCCGTGTAGACGCCTTCGACGCCGTTCTTGGCCATCAGGATCGCTTCGGCGTGGATCTCGCTCGCCCGCAGCGCCGCGGCGGTGTCGGTCGTGAAGAACGGGTTGCCGGTCCCGGCGGCGAAGATCACCACGCGCCCCTTCTCGAGATGGCGCATCGCGCGCCGGCGGATGTAGGGCTCCGCGACCTCCTGCACCGTGATCGCCGACTGCACGCGGGTGTGGACGCCCTGCTTCTCGCAGGCATCCTGCAGCGCGAGCGCGTTGAGCACGGTCGCGAGCATCCCCATGTAGTCGCCGGTCGCNNCGCGAGCATCCCCATGTAGTCGCCTGTGGCGCGGTCCATGCCCTCCGCGGCGCCCGTCAGCCCGCGGTAGATGTTGCCGCCGCCGGGCACCACGGCCAGCTGCACACCCGACTCGACGACGCCTCGGATCGCGGTGGCGATCGCCACGACCCGCGTCGGCTCGATGCCGTATTCGAGCTGGCCCATCATCGACTCACCCGAGAGCTTCAGCAGGACGCGCTTGAAGATCGGTTCGCTCACAACCGGGGCGCGGCCGAGCTTTCCACGGAGACCAACTAGTCCCCGATCGCGAAGCGCGAGACGCGGCGGATCACGACGTTCTCGCCGG
>PMKB01000148.1 GCA_003157595.1 Solirubrobacterales bacterium | reverse complement strand
CCGCCGCCGAACTGCTGGCCGGCGTCGAGTTGGCCGACGGCCGCCACAAACGGTCCCGCCGAGCTTTCGTGGACTCGCTGCTGGCCATGATTGCTGTCGAGCCCTACGATCTACGCGTCGCCCGAGCCCACGCCGAGTTGCCGACCCACGAGGCCGCGCCGCGGCGGACGGCCGGGACGGTCGAGACGAAGAACATCGACTTCGCCGGGACGTGCTGACGCCGGCCCGGCTCTCGCTTCCGCCCCAGCCCACACGCACGATGCGTGATGCTCTATCGCTTGTCCCGGGCCGTGGCGTATTCCTGCACCCAGGCTTGTGAGCTGCGCCAGGTGCAGTCAACGGCCTTCGCGGCTTTGAGGCGCGCGCGGATCGCGGCGACGCGCAGAGCGTGGCGGAGATCTCGCCGGTCGCTAACGCGGGCACCGGAACGAGTCCGGCGGGGCCGGCGATCGCGGGCACGGTGAACTTGTAGAGGTTGTCGAAGATCGCGCGTGCGAGAAACTCGCCGAGCGGGGTCAGCCTTCATTACACGCATTGCAACTTTGCGCGTGTCCATTCGTCGTTGATGCTCACGAGCGACGACAGCACGACGACCAAGCCTCGGCGGCGATGGCTGCTGGCGTCGTCGACCACGTATGGACGCTCCGCGAGATCGCCGGGCAACTCGATCCCGCCTGAAGGCGCGGCGAAAGGGCTACCGTGGTAGAGCACCCCAAATTCTCGGCACCCTTGGCAGGGCGACGAGGCAGCAGGGAACCCAAGCGAGACCCAGGGGGTTTCGACCCATGAGTAGCACCCACCGCATCACCGCTGTCCGCGTCGAGACGACCGCGGACAATCCACACGAGCACATCGCGCGAGTCCGCATCGGCCTCGACACCAGCGCGGGCCTAAGTCATGAGACTTTGGTCTCCGATCTGAAGGACCCCAAGGGAGACCGGTACGACACCTTCGCCAATGGCGAATTGACGGACGTAGTCATCCGGACCTGCCCAACGTGCTCGGCCGCGGACTACATCACGACGAGGTCACAGAACACGACAGCGAACAACCTGCTGGAGTTGCCGCGCTACTGAAGCCCACGGCGATACCGCGACACACGGCGGCTCGGGCGGGCACCCGGGTCGCCGGTGCTTACCGGCGACCCGTACCACTTGCTCTAGCACCCCAAACTGACCCACTACCCAGCGGCCCTGTGCTCACGAATCCACCTCTTGACTGTGGGAATGCCCACGTCCAGCCGCGTGGCAGCCTGAGCGACCGACAGGCGCGCGTCATGGGACGGGAACGCGGGGCGCTGATCCGCTGTCATCAGCACGAAGCGCTTGCCAAAATGAATGCCGTGCGGTTCAGGGGGCCATGCGCCAACGCCGTGCGGCGCGTCGAAGTGTGCAGCTCCGGGTAGAATCGGCACGCTGGGGTGACCGCCATTTATCAAAGCCTCAAGACTAAGCAAGGGAAACGGGCATGAAGAAGAGCGGGTCGCAGGAAAGCCAGTCTCCTTCTCATCTGATAGACGCAAGAATCAAGGAGCTAGGCGACTGGCGGGGCAAGCTGCTGAGCCGGCTGCGCACCTTAGTCAAGGAAGCCGATCCCGAAGTCGTCGAGGAGTGGAAGTGGAGAGGGGTTCCGGTATGGTCACACGACGGATTGATCTGCACGGGCGAGACTTACAAGAATGTCGTGAAGATGACCTTCGCCAAAGGGGCAGCCCTGAACGATCCTTCGGGTCTCTTCAACTCCAGTCTTGACGGGAACACAAGGCGTGCCATCGACTTCCACGAGGGCGAGAAGATAGACGAGGAGGCTTTGAAGACTCTCGTTCGCGCCGCCGTGACCCGCAACAAGCCCACAGCCTAGAGCCCACCCACAGAATTAAACATGGTCGGTGGGACCTGCGAGACGTCACCGTCTTAGTTCCATTATCGCGCCGGTTACAGAATCGCCGTCCTGCAACAGGTTTACCGCCAGCAAGACCCAAGTGCTCGCCAACCACGCCCACGACCTGCTGAAGCGGGCGCTCAACCCCTAGCCCCACTCGCTCACGGCCCGCGCCAGCTCCCGCCCGAGACCACCCGACGGCGTGCACTCGCCGTGCGAACGCGGCGCAGTCGTCTCGCACCGGGCAGCTCGTGCACACGGCATTACCGAGAAGCTCCGCCGGGTCGCGCCACGGCCTGCGGCACTTCGAACACTATCGGCTGCATCTGTTGCTCCACTCACGCGGGCGATGGGATACTCGGCCCACTGCTCGAATCAGGGCCGACACCCACGGCTGGTCGCGTCGAGCCGGTTTGCTGGTCACGGCGAGATCGAGTTAGTAGCCATCCTTGTTGTTGGAACCTCAACTGATCTTCTCGTGAGGAAAAGTATGCCCGGCCAGAATGGCATCGCGATTTGGGCCGCCGCCGCGCGGTAGCTCAGCCGGTTGCCGCCTCGCGCGACACTGAGCGTCGCTACTGCTGAGCCTTCGCACCAGTGAGCGCGACCTCGGCGGCGCCGACGCTGCCGGGTCCCTGTAGCACGACCTTCAGCGCGCCCGAGTTCGCGGCGTCGGCGAACGTGTCGTACGCGCTCATCGTGTCATCGAGCGCGAAACGGTGGGTCGCGAAGAGTGACGGGTCGAGCCGGCCGCTCACGATCAGCCGCAGCAGCTGCGGGATGCTGAACGTGTCTACCAAGCCGGTCGTGATCGTGACGTCGCGGGCCCAAAGCTTCTCGAGGTGCAGCGTCGCCGCGTGACCGTGCACACCGATGTTCGCAACGCGGCCACCGGGACG
>PMKB01000125.1 GCA_003157595.1 Solirubrobacterales bacterium | reverse complement strand
CGAAGCTCGAGATCTGCGGGTAGGTCGGGTACCACGAGCCGCCGAGGTTGTTGGTGATCACCGAACTGTAGATCACGACATTACCGGTGTTGTCGTTGCTGACGAAGAAGATGGCGCCGCCGCCCTCCTTGGCATGGTTGTCGGTGATGATCGAACCAGCGACCCGGGTGGTGAAGGTGTTGCCGTCGTTGTAGATCGCGCCGCCGCTGCCGCCGCCTGGGGTGCCCGAGCGCGCCGGGTTGGCGCCGATGCCGATGGCGCTGTTCGCGACGAAGCGGCTGTTCAGGATCGTCCAGGACACGCCGATGCTGCTCAGCGCGCCGCCGTTGCTGCAGACGTTGCCGCTGAAGCGGCTGTTGACGACGTACACCGCAAGATTGTCGTACTGGCTGAGGGCGCGGACCGCTCCGCCTCCGATGTCCGCTCCATCACGGTCGCAGCGGTT
Source organism: Solirubrobacterales bacterium (assembly GCA_003157595.1). GTDB lineage: Bacteria > Actinomycetota > Thermoleophilia > Solirubrobacterales > Solirubrobacteraceae > Palsa-513. The sequence goes on along the minus strand of PMKB01000125.1, from coordinate 8,618 downwards.
GCCTGTGAACACTGAGTTGGCGATGCGCAGCCGGCCGCCGCGGGCGAAGACGGCGCCGCCACCGCCGCCGTCGAAGCGCTGGCCGCTCGAGTCGCCGTCCGTGAAGGCCAGATTCTGGATCACCAGCCGGGGTGAGGCTTGATCCTGGCAGTGCGAGGTCGTCCACACCTGCGCCGGATCGCAGGTGTCCATGTAGAGGATGCGGCGCCGGCCCTGACCGCTCAGCGTCACCAGCCCGCCTCCATCCAGGACGACGAGCGGGCTGGTGTTCGTAACCTTGGCCGTCGCCCGCATCCTGATCGTGACGGGCTTGCGCCCGCACGAGAAGCGAATGATCCCGCCGGCCCGCACGGCGGCGACGACCGCGGCCGAGGTGCAGCTCGCCGCCGTTCCACGTCCCACCAGACGGGTGGGGTGCGAGGTGTCGATTGGGCGCCCCGCAGCGGGCACCCACACCGGGCGCACCCCGGCCGCGGATCGACGCGACACCGAGGCCGCCGACGGCACGACGAAGCCACCAGCGGCCACAACCGCGCAGGCCGCGAACACCGATGGCGCTCGTCGTGGCACACCCCAAGGTTAGGGCCGCCCGCGACACGCACCCACGCGCCGCGCCGATTCCGGCCGAATGGATGAGTCGCCAGCAGCCTGACAGCGCCCAGCCGTGGGCGGAAGCAGGCATGTCCGTGTCGGTGGTTGGTTGCGATTGCGTGGCTTGGTTGACGGTCGCCTGCTCGCCAACGGCCCTCGCGGGCAATATCCGATATGGCCGCGATCCAAGCCACGCGGCGCCGGGCCGCTCGCGGGGCGCCGCTCAGGTCAACGGGCGCCGGTCGCGCGTCACAGGGACCGGGCCCTATAGTTGCGTCGATGGTGGCGGTCGCGTGAGTCTCCGTCGGCTCGGGCCGAATGGCCCGGAGGTCTCGGCACTGGGCCTTGGATGCATGGGGATGTCCGGCATGTACGGGCCGGCGGATCGTGGCGAGAGCATTGCCACAATTGGGGCTGCGCTCGACGCCGGTCTGAACCTGCTGGATACGGGCGACTTCTACGGGATGGGCCACAACGAGCTGTTGATCGCAGAGGCCATCCGGGGTCGGCCGCGCGCGGAGTACATGCTGAGCGTCAAGTTCGGGGCGCAGCGCGGTCCGGATGGCGTCTGGCTTGGCTACGACGCAAGCCCGCCGGCGGTCAAGACTGCTCTGGCACACTCGCTGACACGTCTCGGTGTCGACTACATCGACATCTACCGCCCCGCGCGGCTCGATCCCGACGTGCCGATCGAGGAGACCGTCGGTGCGATCGCGGAGCTCGTGCAGGCGGGCTATGTGCGCTACATCGGGCTTTCAGAGGTGGGCGCCGAGACGATTCGACGGGCGGCGGCGGCCCATCCGATCTGTGACGTGCAGATCGAGTATTCGCTGATCTCACGAGCGATCGAGACGGCGATCCTGCCGGCGTGCCGCGATCTGGGCATCGCGATCACCGCCTACGGTGTTTTGAGCCGTGGCCTTATCAGCGGCCACTTCGCCGCCGAGCGCGAGCTCGCCGCCGGCGACTTTCGCGCTCAAGCGCCGCGCTTCAGCGCTGCCAACCGAGCCCACAACCTCGCGTTGGTCGACTCGCTGCGCGCTCTGGCCGAGGCCAGGGAAGTGACGGTCGCGCAGATCGCGATTGCCTGGGTGCTCGCCCAGGGGCCGGAGATCGTCGCACTCGTGGGGGCTCGCACCACCGAGCAATTGCGGGAGGCGCTGGGCGCTGTGCAACTCGAGCTCAGCCCGCATGACGTGGCCGAGCTCGAGCGCGCAGTCCCGCGCAACGCCGTCGTCGGCGATCGCTACCCAGCGCACCAGATGTCGGTTCTGGACAGCGAACGCGAATAGCGCCGGCGGCACACTGCGAGGAGCCGTTGCTGCTGGGGCGGAAACGAGCGTGAACGACTCAGCGCCACGGACTTCTGCGCGTTGTCGGTAGCGGGCTTCAGATCGCCGCCGGCACGGGCGCCGGGATCTCGCGGAGAGCAGGCGAGGTCGCCTCGGCTGGCCGATCGGCTGCGCTCCGGCCGACGGTGGACGTTGGAGGCGGGGGTTTGGGCGCGGCTGCGGGCGGTGCGGTTATGCGGAGGCTGACAGCGAGGACAGGCGCGATGCAGCGGTGCTGGCGGTTGGGTCCTTCGGCACCGTGAGGAGGTTGTGAATGGAGTCTCGGACGAGTTCGGCGAGTTCGTCGGATGAGAGGTCTCCGAACAGGGCCGCCCCGCCCATCGGGGGTCCGGCCGCGCCCATCAGGGCGACGAGGACGGCGCCGGTTGCACAGGCCATCCGCACGCGTTGTGCGGGCGGAATGTGGGGGCTCGCGAGGACGCGACGCATCTGCTGTTCGATGTCCTCGTTCTCGGCGCGGTGGCGGTCGGTGTCTTGGATTTGCTGGAGCGCCCTGTGATTTCGTTGGTGGAAGATGAAGAGCTCCGGGTTGCTGATGATCTGATCGACGAACTGGCTGAGGAGCCCCTCCCACGCAGCGACGATCTCCGGTCCGTCCTCGAGGTTCCCGAGCTGGTCGAAGGCCTCTCGGCCGAGCGCGTGCAAGCGCAGGTGAAGCTCGAGCAGGATGTCCTCTTTGTGTTCGAAGTGGTAGTAGAGCGCGGCCTTCGTGACGCCCACGCGCGCTGCGATCTCGCGCAGCGACGTCTGGTCGTAGCCCTGCTCGTTGAAGAGTTCGAGGGCGACGTCGAGGATTCGCTCGCGTGTGACGCCGCGGGGTCGCCGAGCCCGCGGGAGCGGTAGCGGTCCCTCCCGGGCCCCTGGCTCCGTGAGCGGTGACTGCGCCATGGCGGAAGCTTACTTGACGACCGGCTAGAAAACTAGTACGGTGCTGGGGAAACTACCTTGCCGGCCGACTAGTAAGGAGCGCCTGTGGCGAGCACGCCAATGATCGAAGCCAGGGGCCTGACGAAGCGCTTCGGGTCGACCGTTGCGCTCAACGGTCTCGACCTCGAGGTCCCGGCTGGCGCGATCCTCGGCGTGCTTGGGCCAAACGGTGCCGGAAAGACCACGGCGGTTCGCATCCTCACGACCCTGTCGCTGCCCGACAGCGGCTCGGCATTCGTCGCCGGCCATGACGTGGTGCGCGACCCGGCGGCCGTGCAGCGCAACATCGGCGTCACCGCGCAAACCGCGACGCTCGATGAGCTCCTGACCGGGCGCCAGAACCTCGTGATGATCGGGCGCCTGAACGGCCTGCGCCGCGCCGAAGCGCGCGTGCGGGCGACCGAGCTGCTCGAGCGCTTCGATCTCGCCGATGCCGGCGACCGGCTGCTGAAGGGGTACTCGGGCGGGATGCGCCGGCGCCTTGACCTCGCGGCCGGGTTGGTGACGCGACCACCGGTGCTTTTCCTCGACGAGCCGACGACGGGCCTTGACCCCACGAGCAGGGTGCGGATGTGGGGGGTGATCCGCGAGCTGGTTGGCGACGGCGTCACGCTGCTGCTGACGACCCAGTATCTCGACGAGGCTGATGAGCTTGCCGACCGGATCGTCGTCGTCGATCACGGCCGGGTCATCGCCGAAGGCACCGCCGCCGAGCTGAAGGCCCGAACTGGCGGTGCACGCCTCGACATCACGCTCAGTGCGGCCAGCGTGGCCGCGCCGCTCGTGCTCGAGCGCTTCGTCAGCGGCGAGGTCCACGTCAGCCACGACGGGCGTCGCCTGCGCGCGCCCGTGGAAACCGCCGCCGGACTGGCGACGACGGTCGTGCGCGCGCTCGACCAGGCGCAGATCACAGTCGATGACATCGACATCCACCAGCCCTCGCTCGACGACGTCTTCTTCGCCCTCACGGGCCACCCGCCGGACGCAGCCGAGGACGATGAGGGATCCGAGCGCTCCGAGGCTGATCTGGCGGCCAATCGATGAGCGCCACCACGCTCGCGCCCGATCCGCCCCGCAGGCGACCACCGAGACCCCCGGGGCTCACGCGCCGGCTGGCTGATGTGGCGGTGCTCACCGGGCGCAACCTGATCCACATTGCGCGCGAGCCGCTGCGGCTCTCGGACGTCACGATCCAGCCGGTCCTCTTCACGGTCCTGTTCGTCTACATCTTCGGCTCCGGCATCGTCCTACCGCACGGCGGCAGCTACACCGACTACGCGATCGCCGGCCTGCTCGCGCTCAATCTCACCACCTCCTCGATGGGCACCGCGGTGGGGCTCAGCGCCGACCTCGGAAGCGGCGTCATCGACCGCTTCAGAACCCTCGCGATGTGGCGACCCGCAGTGCTCGTCGGACGATCGCTATCGGACCTGCTGACCGCCGTGATCTGCGCTGCCTTCGTCGCCGGGACCGGCCTGATCGTCGGCTGGCGCCCCGAAGGGAGCGTGCTGTCGGCGATTGGCGCATTCGCAATCTTCCTGCTCTTCAGCTACGCCCTCTCCTGGGCCTGTGCCTGTCTCGGGATGGTGAGCGAAAGCCCGGAGTCCGCGCAGGGAACCGGCCTCGTCATCTTCTTCCCGCTCGCCTTCGTCTCCAACGCCCTGGTCCCCACCCAGCACATGCCCGCCGTGCTGCGCTTCATCGCCAACTGGAACCCCGTCAGCGCCGTCACCGCCGCCGCACGCCAGTTGTTCGCGAACCCAAACCCATCAGCGACGATCCACGCCTGGCCGATGCAGCACCCCGTAATCGCCTCGCTGATCTGGTCGGTCGCGCTCGTCGCGATCTTCGCGCCCCTGGCAACACACCTGTACCGGCGTCGCACCACCAGCTGAACCGATCCGAACACGGGCCGAACCGAACGGGCGATCGGATCGCGCCGGTTAGAAGACGATGAGTGCCCGGCCGCGCAGGCCGCCGGCTTCGGTGATCCGCTGGGCCTCGGCGGCCTGCTCGGGTGGATACTCGCGGGCGACGCGCAACTGTAGAAGGCCGTCGCACGCCAGCTGACGCAGCTCCTCGAGCCAGTCTGTCCGCTCGAGCACGGTGCCGACGGAGACTTGCTTGACGACGATGCCCCGCTCGGTTTGCTCCGGCTTCCAGCCACGCACCACGACCATGGTGCCGCCGTCGCGTATCGCGCCAAAGACGCTGTCGTGCAGTAGCGCGGTGTCGTAGAGGCCGTCCACGCCGTCGGGCGCAACCTCGCGCACAGCGGAGACGAACCGCTCGCCGCGCGGAACGACCACCTCAGCGCCGAAGCTACGCACGAGCGGTTCGTCCTCAGGCTTGGCGTCGGCGATCACGCGCGCCCCGACCTCCTTGGCCAGCGCGATCACATACGACCCGAGCAGCCCGGCGCCGCCGGTGACGCCGAGCGTCTGGCCGGCTCCCAGGCCGAGGAGCTCGAGGCCAAGCTTTGCCGTCAGGCCGTTCATCGGCAGCGTGGCCGCCTGCTGAAGCGTCACGCCATTCGGGATCGCGACGACTGATGCCGCCGGCACGACAAGCAACTCGACCTGGGCGCCGCCCTCCGGACGGCGTGGACTGACGGCGGCCATTACCTCCTCGCCGACGCGCAGGCGCTCTACGCCCTCGCCGACGGACTCGATCGTCCCGGCGGCGTCCATGCCAGGCGTCCACGGCGCCGGCAGGCCACCAGCGCCCGCCGTCCGCAGGCCAATATCGGTCGGATTCACCGCAGCCGCCCTGACCGCGATGCGAACCTCACCCGACCCCGGCTCGCGCACAGGCCGATCGATCACCGACAGAACGTCTAGACCGCCAGGAGCCGTGATCCCAACCGCACGCATACGCCTCCCGTTATACAGAACCGCCCGACCTCCACGTCAACCCGAGCGGGGCGAGCTGTGCTCGGCGGCGGCGGGATAGGCTCTGGCGACCAACGAGATCACAGGAGCAGTTGACCGTGAACGTTTCCTCGCGTTTCGACGTAGCCGGGTTCGGCACAATCGTCACCGGCGGTGCCAGCGGCCTGGGGCTCGCATACGGAGAGGTGCTCGCGGCACACGGCGCGCGGGTCACGCTGATCGATGTCGATGCCGGCGCGGTCGCCGCGCAGGCGTCGCGGCTACAGGGTGAAGGGCTCGACGTGCGAGGCGCGGCCGCAGACGTCACCGACCACGCGACCCTCGATCGCGTGATCGACGAAGCGGCTGAGCTGTACGGCCGGCTCGACGTGGCATTCGCGAACGCCGGCGTCGATCCCGGAGTCGGTTTCGCCGGCGCCTGGGCCGGCGGCGAGCGGCCACGAGTCGACGAGGGCGCGCTCGAGCGCTACACCGACGAGCGCTGGAACAGGGTGATCGACATCAACCTCAACGGGATCTTTGCGACGGCACGCGCTGCTGCGCGCCACATGCGTCCGCGCCGGTTCGGGCGGATCATCGTGACCACCTCGCTTGCGGCGACCAAGGTCGAGCCCGCAATCGGCGCCGCCTACATGACGGCGAAGGCCGGCGCGAGGCACCTCATGCATTCCATCGCGCTGGAGCTGGCGGCAGACGGCATCACGGCCAACGCGATCGCGCCGGGATTCTTTGTCACAAACATCGGCGGCGGCCACGCTCACAGCCCCGACCGGCAGGCGGCGCTCGCAAAGGACATTCCGATGCATCGCGTCGGTCAACCGGACGACATCAAGGCGCTCGCCCTCTTTCTCGCGTCGCCAGCCTCGGAATACATCACAGGCCAGGAGATCGTGATCGACGGCGGCTGGGGACTGGGAGTCGCCGACTGAGGCGACCGATGCTGCGCCGCACGGGCCTCACTCACACGCTCCGGCGCTCCGGCGATCCGCCAGCACCTTCGTGCCCGGCTCGCCGCCTTCCCAGGTGAACTACCGGCGTGTGAGCACGACCACCGGGATCTCGCGGTCGGTCTTGCGCTGGTATTCGTCGTAGGCGGGCCACGCGTCGGCCAGCAGCGACCACAGGCGGGTGCGCTCTTCCCCCGAAGCTGTGCTCGCGACGACCGGTATCTCCTCGCCCTTGACCTCGATCGTCGCGTGCGGATCGGATTTGAGGTTCTCGTACCAGGCCGGGTTGCTGGGCGCCCCGCCCTTGGAGGCGACGATGACGCAGCGGTCGCCGTCGGTGCGGTGGATCAGCGGCGTCGTGCGCGGCTCGCCGGAGGTCCGGCCAGTGGTCGTGAGCAGCAGGATGGTCGTGCCACGCCAGTGGTAGCCACGCTCGCCGGCCGTTTCGCGATACACGCGAACGTGCTCTGCTCCGAAGAGTTCGTCATCCGTTTGCGCCATGAGGTGATTCTACGAGGTCGGCGTCGCGGGCTGGCGGCGACCCGGGTGCCCTACCGCGCCGGCCGCCCAGTCGCTGCCCGGAGACCCGGCACACCTCGCCGGCGCCGCCCTCCACCACCACCCGGAAGGTGCGGGAATGATCGCGCGAAGCGACCTCCCCGCGCCCTACACTCGACACCCCGATGAGCACGCCAGCAAAGATCCCCCAGCGGCCGGCGCTGAAGGTCGCCCAGGCGCTTGCGCCGCCGCACAACATCGATGCCGAGGAGTCGGTGCTCGGGGCGATCCTGCTGTCCGAGCGCACGATGTACTCGCTCGTGATCGAGGAGGCGCTGCGCCCGGATGACTTCTACCGCGAGCGCCACCGGCTGATCTACGCCGCGATGATCGGGCTCTACGAGCGCAGCGAGGCGATCGACACGGTCACCGTGACCGACGCGTTGCGCGCGGCGGGCACGCTCGAGCAGGCCGGTGGCCCGGAGGGCGTCGACCTGCTTGCCGGGGCGGTGCCAAACGTCGCGAACCTGCGCCAGTACGCGCAGATCGTGCGCGACACGGCGCTGCTGCGGCGGCTGCTGAACACCACCTACGAGATCCAGTCGAGCGTGCTCGACCAGCGCGAGCCGGCGCGCGACCTGGTCGAGCATGCCGAGCAGGCGATGCTCGAGATCGCCCACGGCGAACGCACGCAGGACTTCCGCTCGATCTCCTCGCTGCTGAAGAACGAGCTCGACGTGCTGCACGAGCTGTCGGTCGCCGGCGCCGCGCTCACCGGCACGCCGACCGGTTTCAAGGACCTCGACGACATGACCGGGGGGCTGCAGCCCGGCAACCTGATCGTGATCGCCGCGCGCCCGTCGATGGGCAAGAGCTGCCTGGTGACCAACATCGCGGAGAACGCCGCGATCAAGCACCGCAAACCGGTTGCCCTGTTCAGCCTCGAGATGTCCGAGACCGAGCTCGCGCGGCGCTTCATCGCCTCGCAGGCGAGCATCAAGGGCGACGACCTCAGCAAGGGCCGGGTGCCCGAAGCGATGTGGCCGAAGATCGTCAAGGCCTCCTCGCTGCTTGCCGCGGCGCCGTTGTGGATCGACGACTCCGGCGACATCGGCATGCTCGAGATCCGCGCCAAGGCGCGGCGCCTGTACTCCCAGAACCCCGACGGTCTCGGCTTGGTGATCGTCGACTACCTCCAGCTGCTGCGGGCCGAGTCGCGCAGCGAGAACCGGGCAGAGATCATCGGGCAGATGTCGCGCGGACTGAAGATGCTCGCGCGCGAGCTCGACGTCCCGGTGATCGCCCTCTCCCAGCTCAACCGCAGCGTCGAGTCGCGCAACCCGAAGATCCCGATGCTCTCGGACCTGCGCGAGTCGGGCGCCGTCGAGCAGGACGCCGACGTCGTGATCTTC
>PMKB01000002.1 GCA_003157595.1 Solirubrobacterales bacterium | reverse complement strand
GTTGTCGAGCAGCGTCGAGAGCACACGTGCGAGGCGCCGCGGGTCGGTGCGGAATGGAAGCGGGTCGGGACCCGTGATGCACAGTTGCGGGTAGTCGGCGCAGACCGCACGCACCAGGCTGGCCAGATCGATCTGAGCATGCTGCGCCTGCTCATCGCCGCGTTGCAGCCGCGAGAGCTCAACCAGATCCCGCGCGACGCGCCGTCCGCGGGCCTCACGGCGCGCATCCGGGCCCTCGTACCACGCAGGCTCGGCCGGGCGCAGGCGCCCGGTGCGCTGAGGTTGTGTCGCGATCGCGAGTGGCCGTTTGAGCATCGGCGTGATTCCTCAACCACTAGTTGGCGTTAGAACCCCATTCCGTGACCGCAAGATTCATTTTTTCCGCAAATGTTCGTCCCCGGGCGCGCTTTGCATGCGGAGGATGAGAGCGGCGGGTAGGCTGCGCCGGTGCGTCAGAAAGCAGACCGCAGCGCGGGGACGCAGGTCGCAGCGTCCGAGCCCGGGACCCCCGTGGTGACCAAACTGATGTTCGCGCCCGTGAAGATCGTCGCGAAACGGATCGCTCCGCGCGTGTCGACGAGGCTCTACAGGCGCCTGTGGAGCGTGATCGATGACGACGCGCCTCCGCCGCGCGCGGAGGAGCGCCAGGATTCCGTCGCCAAACTCGCTTTCGCGCTCGCGCTCGAAGGTGCCTGCGCGGCGATCGTCAGCGGCCTGCTCGACCACGCCTCACGGCGCAGGTTCGCACGGCTGACCGGTCGTTGGCCGGGCCGCGGCGCGAAGTCCTAGCCGTCCCGGGGCTCGGCTCCGAGCGCTCGGAAAGCCTCGTCGGGGCGACGGGTTGGCATCCCGGCAACGTCTTAACTCGACGGGTCCGGCGGATCGCATAGTCTTGCGCGCGTGGATCACGACGACTCGACATTTGGCGGGCTCAGTCCGCTCACCGCAATCCTCATCGTGCTCGCGCTCGCGACGCTCGGCGGGCTGCTGTACGGGGCCGCTGGAACGCGACGGAACCGGGATCCAGAGCCCGCCGCCGGCGTGCCGACACCTGCGACGCCGACCACGAAGCGGCGTCCGCTGGGCCGGCGCGTTGCTATGTGGACTCTGCGCCGGGTAATCCGCCAGTTCACATAACCAGCGGAAAAGCGGGGCAGGGAGACGATGCGGTCGGGCCCACCGGCACATCGCCGGTGCGGTCATTGACGCTGTAACCACAGCGCACGGCTTGTGTGGGCCTACTTGACGTGTCGTGGACCCGCGCGCGCCGGTCGAGGCGACCACGGCGAAAACCAATATTGGGCTTGATGCCCCGCAAAGGCCGACGGCCGCAACCGGGTCCGCAGAGGTTGGACGCTGCCGGCGGCTGCGGTCGGCGTCGTGAGCTGCGCAGCCGGCCTGTCGATTGCGCACGCGGCCGGCCATCGGTCAACACCGCAAGTCAAATCCAGGCACCGACTGCGCGGTTGCCTCGACGACGCGAAGAGGCGCGCTCGGGGCGCCGCGTCGTCTCGAGATCTATTGGCAAGAGCCGCCGGCGAGGTCAATCCCTCTCCGAAAACTCAGGCTGGTCTACATAAGATAGATTATCGAGCATTACAAGGTAGTGTCTCAGTTTGAAATCTGAGACCAACTACGCGGCAAAAGATTGCATCGACCTGCACAAGCGCGGTAGGCTGCGCCAATGGCCCTCAGCCGTCGAAACCTGCTCTACCTCTTTGTTCTCGACGTGGTGCTCTTCGTGCTCTCCAACGTCACGTCTAAGAGCAACAGCCATCCCGGCGCCGCGAGCAACGTCTTGTGGATCGCGTTCTTGATCGGCGTCTTGACACTGATCGTGCTCGGAGTCGCCACACTCGTGCAGTCGCGACGTTCCCGAGCGAGCTAAGCAGCGCTATCCTCGGCGCAGCGCGCGCGCTTCAGTTTGAAATCCCGCTCGTTTGCAGGCGAAAGTGGCGGGCACGCCCAAGGGGCAACTGCGTGTACGATGCCGTGCGGCGCCCATATTCCTCACCCTCACAGTGAGGTCTCGCTTGCGGAAGGCTCTCGCCGCTGGGAGTGCTTCCGCGCTTTACACGGCAAGCGGACGAGATTTGGTCCTTCGTCTACGCGAAAGAAAAGAACGTCCCCGAGGATCGCCAGGGAGCCCTCGGTGGGGGACGTATGGACATGGTTAGCGATCTGCGCTGATTCCAAGCTCGCCGCTTCGTGGCTCGTTGGGGAACGCAACGGCGCAGACTGCTGGACGTTCATCCAAGACGTACAGCGACGAGTCCGTGGGCGCATCCAATTGAGCACAGACGGCTTCAGCGCCTACCGTGGCGTCGTCGGCCTGATCTTCAAAGGCGACATTGACTGGGCGCAGCTCACGAAGCACTACCACACCGAGCGCATCGGTGAGGCTCGTTACAGCCCGCCAGTTTGCACCGGCACAACGATCACCAAACGGCTCGGCAGCCCCGATCCAGCGAAGGTGTCCACAAGCTATGTGGAGCGCCAAAACCTCACGATTCGCATGTCGATGCGTCGGTTCACGCGGCTCACCAATGCGTTCTCAAAGAAGGTCGAGAACCACGCCGCCGCAATCGCGCTGCACTTCTTCTTCTACAACTTCGGCCGGACCCACAAGAGTCTTGCGAACCCCTACCCGCGGACC
>PMKB01000210.1 GCA_003157595.1 Solirubrobacterales bacterium | reverse complement strand
GGCGGAGCGCGCGCCGGCGCGGGCACCGCTCGCCGTGCGGCGTCGTTCCCCGGGCGCTGCCCGGTGCGGGCCGCGCCGTGGTCGCCGTGCCTGGGCGGTCGTGATGCGCCGCCGCCCGATTGCCGTCTACAGAGTCATCGATGAGCAGGAACTGCTCGGCGGCGACGACGTCGAAGGGTCCTATCGCGCCGCCGACCGCCCGGCGGATCAGTCCCCGGTCCCGGGTCCGGCGGTGGCGCGGCCGCCTTGGCGCAGGGGGGCGGCCCACCGGATGGGCTGGGCCTCAGCCGCCTCCGCGGTGGCGGCGCTCGTGTGCGTCGCTCTGCTGTTGCTGAACCTGCCGCCGCCTGCGCGGGAGCCGGTCCAGGCGCCGCCTGCCTCGCATCCAGCCGCTGCCGAGCCTCGAGCCGACCGTGTCTGGAGGGTCGCTGCAACGGCCTCGCCGGCGCACGCGCAGGCCCGATCCACGCAGCGCGCGAGGGCGCACAGGCGACGCCCGAAGGCGCGGCTTCGCGGCGGCTCGACGGGCCATCCGCCGCCGCCGGGCGCCCGCTCTGCGCGCGTGGCGTTGAGCCCGCGAGCGAGCGACGTGCCTGCAGCCCAAGCGCCGGGCCGCTCGGTCGCCGTGCAGGCTGCTTCCGGGCAGGAGTTCGGGTTCGAGCGATGACCGCGAGATCTTCGCGCGCGCGTGTCGCGCTTGAGCCACGTCGGCTCTGGTCGCTTCGCGTTTCACTGGGGCTCACGCGCTGGGTGCTCTACGCCGTCGCGCTCCTCGGCGTCGTTGCGACGGCGCGCAACGTGATTTCGCCACCGCACGAGCGGATCGCGGTTGCGCAGGCGCCTCGCGTCTTTGACGCGAACGCTCAGTGGTTTGCCCTGTCGTTCGCACGCGCCTACCTGACGTGGTCCGCCGATCCGTCGCTCCACCAGGGCGCCCTGAGCCCGTTCCTTGCCTCCGCTGACGATCCAGACGGCGGCCTGACGCCGGCCGGCGGCAGCTCAGAGCAGGTGCGCTGGCTGGCGATCGCCGGTGCGCGCGACGGAACGGGCGGCGAGCACGACTACACGGTCGCGGCCGGCACCGTCGGCGGCTCGGTTCGCTACCTCGCGGTCGCGGTCGCTCCGGGAGCCGACGGCCGGGAGGTGCTCGCGCGATATCCCGCGCTCGTCGGCGCTCCCATCGCAGAGCGCGCGGGAGAGCTGGACGGCCCCGGTCTTGAGAAGGTCACCAATTCGGCCGTCATCGGTGTGCTCGAACGCGCTCTGCGCAACTACGTCGACGCTTCCGCCGAGAACCTGACCGCCGACCTCGCCACCGGGGCGGTCGTTGCCCCGGTGGCCGCGGGACTCTCGCTGCGCGAAGTCGTTCGACTCGCCGTCGAGCCCTCCGGTGCGGTGTTGGCAAGCGTTCTCGCCGCCGACGCGCAGGGCGACCTCTTCACGCTCGCCTACGAGGTGACGCTTGCGCAGCTCGGCGGGCGCTGGGAGATCACTCGCATCCAGTCATGACAACGAAGCGGAAGGAGTAGGGCGATGAGACGGATGTTTGCGGGCGCGCTCGCGCTGGCGGCTGGATTCGTGGCGCCGGCTGTGGCTTGCGCTGCAAGCTCGCTGACCGCCGCCAACGGTGCCTCGCTCGAGAGTGCTGCGAGCCAGGCGAGCAGCACGGGGCGCACGGTGGCGCTCAGCCTGATTGGGCTGGCGCTGGCAGTCGCAGCCGTCGTGCTCGTGTTCAAGCGCGACTTCAAGGAAGCCGTCGGCGTGCTCGCGATCGGCATCATCGCCGTGTTGCTGGCGAGCCCAGTCGGGCTCAGCGTGCTTCAAAACACCGTCTCGCTGCTGTTTGGCACGGGGTGAGCCCGCCGCTCGAGGTTCGCTCGTTCCGCTCGGTCTTCGCGCTGGAGCGGCGCATCTACAGACTCGACACGCTGCGCCTGAACCCGTCCGGGATCCCGTTGCGAGGCATCGCCTATGCAGCGGCGCTGGTCGTGGTCGCGTTGGCGGCCGGCGCGCTACCCCCAACCGCGTGGCTCGACCCGGTGATCCCGTGGTATGTGCGCGACCTCGGCATGCCGGTGTCGGCCGCGACGCTGCTCGGCGCGCTTCGCATCGAGGGCCGACCGTTTCACCTCGCCGCGCGTGCGCTGCTCGGGCACAGGCTCGCACGTCGTCGGCTGGACGCCCTCGCCCCGCTGCCGCTCCACGCCGGCTGTTGGCGGCCGCCGCCGATCCTCTGCATCCCGGACGGATCGGACGCGCGATTTCGGTCGCTGCGTTACCGCGGACCCGGCGCCGTGCTCGTGCACCACCCTCACCTGCGCGCGGAATGGTCTCCGCCGCGGCGCGCCGATATCACGCTTCACCCGCTCGCCGGGGAGCGCGGACGCGCCACGGTACTCGAGCTCGCTCCCGGCGCCGTGCTCGAGGTGCGGACGAGTTGAGCTCGTTGCGGCGACCACTCAGCTTCGTCTACGGCAACTGCCTGCATGGCTCGTGTGGCCCGTGGGCGCTGTTCGCGCTCGAGCCCTACAGCTACGCGACGCTCGCGACAGCGCGCAAGCGAGAACGCTTTGGGAGGCTGCTCGCGGCGATCGAATCGCTGGACGCCGACATCCAGATCCTCCGGGTCGCGCGAGCGTGGGAGCCGGCGTCGGAGTTCGAACCGCTTGCTCACGGGTACGCCGGTCCGCATCCGGACGCACACGCGTCCTATCTGGCAGCCCAGCTCTCGGCGCTGGATGGGGAGCGCGCCGAGCTGCCAGCCGTCTACCTGGCCGTCAGTCTCGAGCGACCGCAACGCGACGTGGGTGCGTTTGTCTCCGAGCTCGGCGAACGCCCGCCCCGCGAGCTCATGAAGTCGGCCGTCCGGGCGTTTCGCGGCGACGCCGCGCGGCAGCTATCCGCCGTCGAGCTCGAGCGCCTTCGAATGCGGGCCGACGAGGTTCACGCGCGGCTGGCCGCCAACCTCGACGCTCGTCCGGCAAGGACGGTCGAGGTGCAGTGGCTCGTACGGCGCGCCTTCTGTCGAGCGCTCGGCGAGCCCGCGCTCGATGGGCTTCATGAGCCGCAGGCGCTGGTGTTCGAGCACAACGGCGCCGCGGTGCTGGCGCCACTCGAAGCCGATGTGATGCGCTGGAGCGACAGCTACGTCGAGCATCACGGGCGGCTCCTGCGGATCGAGTCCGAGTTGGGAGTCAGCTGGCAGGCGCAGCTTGTCGCCGGCGCGCTGCCTGAGAGCGTCGCGTTTCCCAGCTCACGCCTGGAGCTGATGTTCGCTCCCGTGGAGTCGCTGCCGTTCGGAGTCGACCTCACGCTGTGCGCGCGGTTCTTGGCAAATGACCGGGCGATGCGCCTCGTGCGTCGACGCGTGCAGGATGCCGACGAGATCGCCCGTGCCGAGGCCGGCGGCGACCAGGGGGTGTCCGACCGCGGCTACGACCGCACGCAGGAGGCACGCGATCTGCTGAGCTATCTGCAGTCGGCCAGCCATCCGCCGCTGCTGCGGGCGACGTTGGCGATCGCCGTTTCGGCCGGCGATCCGGATGAGCTCGAGCGGCGTGTCGAAGCGGTGCGGCGCGCATTCGGCGAGGTGCGCCTGCACCGGCCGCTCGGAGACCAGCTGCGGCTGTTCATCGCGGCCCTGCCCGGCCAGCGCTCGACGGTCGCGGGTTACGACGACGTGCTCACCACCGAGCAGGTGGCCGCAATGATGCCGCTCGCCACGCACGCAGTCGGATCGCGGCGAGGTTTCCACCTCGGGCACACGCTGAGCGGTAGTCGCCACCCGGTTCGGTTCAACCTGCGCGAGGGCTCGGACAGCGATCGCAACGCCGCGATCCTCTCGATCGGGGCCCTCGGCTCGGGCAAGACCACACTCGACCAGAAGCTGGCTTATGAGGCCTTCCTGCTGGGCGCGCGCGTGATCGATTGCGACCCGAAGGGTGACCACCGCATGCATGAGCTGCCTGAGGTGGCGCCTCACGTCGAGACGATTGCGCTGCGGGGCGAGCGCGCGCTGCGCGGGATGCTCGATCCGCTGCGGGTGGCGCCCGAGCACATGCGACAGGACGCCGCCGTGTCATTCCTGTGCGACCTGCTGCCAGCACGCTCGGAGGCGTCCTGGGAAGCGTCGGTGGTCGGGGCGGTCGACGCCGTACGGCGCCGCGCGAAGTCGCCGACCTGCTTCGAGGTGATCCGTGCGCTCGCGGCCGGTGACGCGGTCGACCAGCAGGTCGCCAAGGCGCTCGCCGTACACGCGGGAGCCGGCCTGACCCAGCTTGGTTTCGCGGATCCCGACGTGCGACTTCCCGAGGTCGGAACACGCCAGGTCACCTACCTGCCGATTCGTGACCTCCCTGCGCCCCAGCCCGGAAGTGCGCGCTCGGAGTACTCGCCGCTCGAGCGTGTCGGAGAGCAGATGGTGCGGCTGATCGCAATGTTCGCGATGGCGCTGATGGCCGCCGAGCGATCGCGCCTGAAGGTCTTCTCCTTCGATGAGGGATGGCGACTGCTTGGCGACCCGGTTGGTCGAATGCTGCTCGCATCGCTGCAGCGGATGGGGCGCAGCGAGCTCGCCGTACCGATCATCTCCACACAGCTTGTCAACGACACGCTGATTGACGACCGCACGTCGCTTCAGAACCTCATCGGCGCGACCTTCGTGTTCGGCTTGCGCTCCGAGCGGGAGGCCGAGCGCGCGCTCGAGCTGCTGGATCTCGACCCCGACGACCGGCTGCTGCGCGACCGCCTGCTTGAGTTCGACACCGGTCGCTGCCTGATGCGCGACCACCGCGGTCGGGTCGAGGCGGTGCAAGTGGAGATCCTCGTGCCGCGGCTGCTCGCCACGTTCTCGACCACTCCGCCGCGCCGGTGACGCGCAGGTGCGCAGCCTTTGCGCTGTCGCTCGCAGCGCTACTGCTGCTGAGCGTCCCAGTCGCGCGTGCGGCCGCCGGGGCCGCCCCGGTCGACGCGAGTCCGCTGGCGACGAACGGCTTTGCCAGTCCGTCGTGTAGCGCGCCGGTTCTCGGCGCGCAGCTGTCGGCTGCGCAGCGCACCGACTGCGCCGTCTCCGGCGTGGATGTGGCGCCGGTGCCGCTCTCGAACTACTCGATCGACATCGACATCCCGTCGGGCCTCGACGCGAGCTTCGGCGAGGACCTCTACACGGTGGTTCAGGACCTCCTCGTCACGCCGGTGTGGACGGCGCTTGTCTGGCTGATCCATGTAGTGCTGATCGCACTCGAGTGGTGCTACGCCATCGACCTGCTCGCGCCTGCGACGCTAGCCCACGTCAGCTCGTCGTTGGGCGTGGCAGAGCGCGTCTTCACAGATCCGTGGCTTGGGCTGGTGCTGGCGGTCGCCGCCGTGGGCTTCGCCTGGCAGGGGCTGGTGCGCCGTCGCGTGCTCGACACCCTCGGTCATGCGGCGCTACTCGCCGTGATGGTGTGCGCCGGCTTGTGGATCATCGCCGACCCCGTCGGCACCGTCGGGGCGGTCGGCAACCTCGCTGATCGCGCGGCGCTCGCAACCGTCGCCGCCAGTGCCACCGGCAACCCGAGCCAACCCGTCTCGACCGTCGACGGGGCCTTCGCCGCGGTCTTTGACGCCGCGATCACCGGGCCGTGGTGCTACCTGGAATTCGGGGACGTCGACTGGTGCCGGCAGCCGGCGGCGCTCGATCCCCGTCTTCGCGCGACGGCGACGAGCATTGAGCACGACCTGCGCACCGAGGCGTCCTGCCATGGGCCCGCCGCCGGTCTCGTGCAGTGCGCGCCCGGCGGCAGCGCGCTGCAGAGCCAGCTCTCCGGTGCCGCCACCGCGCTTGGCGAGGCGCGCACGAACGGCGAGCTGTTTCTCGCGATCCCGCCCCAGGCGCTTGAGCGTACGGCGTTGTCGGCCCAGACGGCGACGCCGACCCTCTACGGGACGCTCTGCGGGTCAAACGACCCGACGGCGTGCACCGCTCCGACCGCGCCGCAGGCTGAGTTTCGCACCGCTTCCGGCACCTGGCCGCGCGTCGGAGGGCTGCTGCTGATCGTGGCTGGAACGCTCGGGATGCTTCTCCTGCTCGGCTTCATCGCGTTGCGACTGCTGGGTGCGGCGCTCGCCACGTTGCTCTATTTGCTGCTCGCGCCGCTGGCCGTGCTCGCACCAGCGCTCGGCGAGGCCGGACGGAACGCCTTCCGGCTCTGGCTCACGCGACTCCTCGGCGCAGCACTGGCGAAGCTCGTCTACTCGGTCGCGCTCGGAATCGTCCTGCTGATCGTCACCCTGCTGAGCTCGCTCGATGGCCTCGGGTGGTGGACCCAGTGGCTGCTGGTATCGGTCTTCTGGTGGACGGCGTTCGAGCAGCGCCACCGGTTGCTCGGGCTCGTGATGCACGAGCGCGGGGAGCCTGCACGCAGGGCGCCTCTTTCCACGCGCGTGTGGCTCGCAGGACGCAGCGCCGGCGCCGTGGTGGGGGCAGCGGCTCTCACGGGACGGCTCGTCGCCGGAACCGGCGTGCGGACGGTCGAGACGATCAAGCGGATCCGCGAGTTCCCGCAGGATGGCGGCACGCTGAGCCCGGCCGTCGCGCCGGGCCGGCCCGCGGGCCCTTGGAGCGCGACCCGCGGCGAGCAGCGCGCCCCGCGGCGGGAGCAGCGTCTGGAGGCCCGCGGCGAGCTCGCCGCACAGGTCGGGCGGATGCGCGACGTCGCCGCGCAAGCACCTGGCTCGCGAATCGTTCGCGCCTCCCCGGAGCGGACCGAGGTCGCGGCGCTCGAGCTTCGCCGGTCGAGGATCGCGGCGGGCCTGCGCACGGCACAAGGGCAGCGCGATCGGCGCCGGATCGTGTCGCTGCAGTCGCGAGCCCGGACTGTCGACGGTGAGCTTGCGGCGCGAGGCGCCCGGCCGCCGGCGGCACGTGACGGCAGGTTCGTTGGCGAGCTGCGGGCGAGGCTGAGCCGCTCGGCGTCGGCCCCGTTCGCATCGGCGCGCGCGTCGCGCTCCGTCGCGCGAGCACTGGATCGGGCAGCGCAGGCACCGCCCGGAGCGCTCCTGCGCTCGGAGGCTCGCGCGGCGCCGCTGGCGGGCCTGGCCGGCGTCAGCACTTCCGAGTATCTGCGCGGCTCGCCGGCGCAGCGGCGCCTGGTGCGCCTGGAGATCGAGCGAGAGCTGGCCCGCCGACGGGAGCTCCTGAGCGCGGCGGAGACGACACCGGGCGGCAAGCTCCGTGCGGCGGCGGCGCGCGGCACACGGTCCAGTCCGAGGAGTGGGCCCTCGACGCCCGCGCCGATCACGCGCCGGGCACGCCAGTTCGGCTCGCGCGAGCCTTGAGCGCGCGGATCGCGCTTGCGGCTACCGTGCTCGGCGGCCTGCTCACAGCGTTCATGGCCGTGGGTGGCTGCACGCTGGTGCTCGCGTTCGCCGTCGCGCGCGGCGCCGAGCGCGTTGCCGTTGGGGGCGCCCCCAACGGCAACGGCAGCGGGAACATCCCCGTCGAAGTCGGCAGCGGGAACGTACCCGTCGCTCCCTCGGCGCAGGCGCGTGCCGACATCCCCGCGCTCTATTTGGCGCTGTACATGCAGGCCGCTGCGCGGTTCGGGCTCGACTGGGCGATCCTTGCCGGCATCGGCCGCGTGGAGTGCGATCACGGCCGTGATCCGGCGCCGTCGTGCACCGTCGAGGGGCAGCTGAACTCGGCCGGCGCCGGCGGACCGGCGCAGTTCCTCGTCTCGACGTGGCAACGCTACGGGATCAGCGCGACGGGGGAAGGAGCGCCAGACATGTGGAGCCCTCCCGATGCCATCTTCAGCATGGCCAATTACCTCAGTGCCAGCGGCGCCCCGGGGGATTATCGACAGGCGATCTACGCCTACAACCACGCCTGGTGGTACGTGGCCGAGGTGCTCTCCTGGGCGCGCGCCTATACAGCGCGCTACGGGTCGGGGGCGCCACTGCATCAGCGCAACACACCTGCCGCTAACACAAAGTCCGCGCTACATTCGCGCCGCTCCGGGGTATTAAGCGTTACCGGCGGCTAGGGCGAGCGTCAGGACGCCGATGCGACGCTCCAAGCTCACAGCTCTCCTGACCGCCGCGGCGCTGCTCGGCGCGGGAGTGCTCGGCGCGACCCCGGCGCTTGCCTCCCACGGCGAGGCGGTCTTCTTCGAGGCGCCGAACGCGTTGCTGACACAGGCGACGCAGGCGAAGACGATCACGCAGCTTCAGTCGCTCGGCGTGCATGCCCTGCGCGTGATGATCTACTGGCGCGACGTCGCGCCCAACCCGAACCATAAGCAGCGGCCGAGCTTCAATCAGGCCAACCCGGCGGCCTACCACTGGGGAGCGTATGACCCGCTGATCGCCGCCGCGGTCAAGCTGCACTGGAAACTTCTGTTGACGGTGAGCGGGCCCGTGCCGCGCTGGGCGACGCCGCATGGGGAGGACATCTACAGCAACCCCAACGCGACCGACTTCAGCAAGTTCACGCAGGCGGTCGGCAAGCGCTACGGCAAGCGGGTCAAGCTCTTCTCGATCTGGAACGAGCCCAACGAACCGGGTTTCCTGCGACCGCAGTACGTGCACGGGAAGCTCGCCTCGGCGGCGATCTACCGCGGCCTCTTCCTCGCCGGCTACAAGGGCCTGAAAGCCTCAGGCAACTTCTCCGGCATGAGGGTGCTGATGGGCGAGACATCGCCGACCGGCGTGGCGAGCCAGGGTGTGCCTGCACCGCTCGCGTTCCTGCGCGGCGTGCTGTGTTTGAACTCGGCCTACCGGCCGGTTGGACACTGCGCGCTGCTGCCCGCTGACGGCTATGCCCAGCACCCCTATTCGAACTCGCGCGGCCCGTTCTGGGTCCCGCCGGCAGACGACGTCACGATCGGCACGATCGGGCGCCTGGTGACCGCGCTCAACCGCGCCGCCGCGGTGCACGCAATCCGCCCGGGCCTGGCGGTCTACATCACCGAGTTCGGCGTTCAGAGCGTCCCCAACCCGTTCACGGGCGTGTCGCTCGCGCAGCAGGCGGAGTACCTCGCCATCTCCGAGCACCTCGCGTGGGAGAACCCGCGGGTCGCGTCCTTCGGCCAGTACCTGCTGCGCGACGACCATCCGGCGGGCCGCCGCGTCGTCGGCTTCCAGACCGGTCTTGAGACCTACACCGGTGTCAACAAGCCGGCATATGGCGGCTTCCGGCTGCCGCTGACGGTGACGCGCACGCCAACCGGGGTGTCGTTGTGGGGTCTCGTGCGCCCCACGCGTCGTGGTACCCACGTTGTGGTCCAGTACTCCGCCAACGGCGGCCGCAGCTGGCACGCACTGGCGCACGAGCAGACCACTGGCGCCGGCGCCTGGAGTGGGAGCGGGCGCTTCGTGGCGGGACGGCTGTGGCGGGTGCAGTGGACCTCGCCCGCGGGACAGACCTTCAGCGGCGCGCCGACGCGCGCCTACGCCCCCTCGGTTCGCGTCGGGTCCTGAGCAGCTCGGGCCCGGCGCGAGCGTCGAGTGGCTGCGCTCAGCGGTGCTCGCCGGGAACCCACAGCGGGTCCTCGCCGCTGTTGGCCTCCCGCGCCAGGATGAACAGCAGATCGCTGAGGCGGTTGAGGTAGCGCAGCGTCTGCGGACCGGCGTCCTCGCCGAGCGCGACGACGCGCCGCTCGGCGCGGCGGCACACGGTGCGGCAGACGTGCAGCCAGGCGGCGGCCGGCGTACCGCCGGAAAGCACGAACGAGCGCAGCGGCTGCAGTCCCGCGTTGACCTCGTCGCAGCGCTGTTCGAGCCACTCGACCTGCTCGGCCGCCAGCCGCAGGCGCTCGCGCGCGTCCTCGCGCGGCACCGAGAGATCGGCGCCGAGGTCGAACAGGTCATTCTGGATCCGCCGCAGCCAGCCGGCCGTGTGCTCCGGGACTCCGGGCAGCGTCAGCGCGAACCCCAGATGCGCTCCGAGCTCGTCGACGTCGCCGCAGGCCTCGATCCTCGGGTCGGTCTTGCGCACCCGGCTCATGTCCCCGAGATGGGTCTCGCCGCCGTCGCCGAGCTTGGTGTAGATGCGGGTCAGATTGACGGTCATCGAGTCTGCCCGCAGTGTCGCAGAGCGCTACGATGGCGCGGTAATTGGTCGGTGGCATGGGAAGCCGGTGTGAAACCGGCGCGGACCCGCCACTGTGACCGGGGACGTCCGCCGCACGCGCGCCAGCGCAGGCCACTGGCTCGCCATCGCGAGCCGGGAAGGCGCGGCAGGATTGGCCCGGAAGCCAGGAGACCTGCGCCGACCGCAAGCCCACATAGACCCTCGTGGAAAGGGGTTGGCCACTCATGCAACGCACCC
Source organism: Solirubrobacterales bacterium (assembly GCA_003157595.1). Taxonomy (GTDB): domain Bacteria; phylum Actinomycetota; class Thermoleophilia; order Solirubrobacterales; family Solirubrobacteraceae; genus Palsa-513. Next base: position 3,057 of record PMKB01000210.1, on the reverse strand, counting down.
ATTCGGGCCGTCCGGCGCTGATCCGCCGGCTGGCGCTCGCCGCTGCGCTCAGCGTGCTACTCGCCGCAACGTTCGCGACGGCACCACTCACCACCCAGGCGTCCGCCGGCATCACCGCCGGCGCCGTCACCGTCCGCGTCGAAGGCACCAAGACGACGCTTCTCCCCGCGACGCGCGTCGTCCTCTCGACCAGCAGAGTCACCAAGAACGGGGTCGCCGCCGACAGCTGCGCCGGCACAAGTGCCGCCGGCGCGCTCGAGCTGGCCACCCACGGCGACTGGACCGCAAGCTGGTCGGCGTCCTACAAGGCCTACTTCCTGACCGGCATCGAAGGACTGAGCTTCCCGAGCGCCGGTGCCGAATACTGGGCCTTCTGGGTCAACGACGCCCCGGCCTCCGAGGGGATCTGCGGCTACGATCCCAGGCCCGGCGACAGCGTCCTGTTCTTCCCGGACTGCTACGGCAAGAAGTGCCCCAAGAGCACGGGGGTGCTGGGCGTGAAGGCCGCCTCGGTCGCGGTGCTCGGCACCCCGTTCAAAGTTGCGGTCACGGCCTACAGCGACGCCAGGGGCACGCCGTCCAAGGCGGTCGGTGCGACCGTCAGCGCCGGTGGCAGCTCGGCCAGGACCACAGCCGACGGGACGGCGACCCTGACGTTCACCCACGCCGGCGCGCTCACGCTGAAGGTGACAGCACCGCACGCGATCCGGACCGAGGCGAGCGTCTGCGTCGAAGCGGCGGGGGCGAAGACGTGCGCGTGAGCGGTGTCCACGTCTAGACCGATCAGGGCGAGCGTCGCCGTCGTGGCGGCGCTCGCCCTCGCGCTCGCTGGCTGCGGACTTGGCGCCGGCAGCACGCCGGCACACATCTCGCTGCTCGTCACCCAGGGGTTCGGCGCGCAGACCGTGCTCTCCGACGGCGCGCCGAAGATCGTCGGCGCCGACACCGTGATGCGAATGCTCGAGCGCAACACGAAGGTCCGCACGCTCGACGGCGGCGGCTTCGTGCAGAGCATCAGCAGCCGCGCCGGCGGCGGGGGGCAGGACTGGTTCTACTACGTCAACGGCGTGCAGGCGCAGAAGGGGGCGGCCGAGACCAAGCTCCACGCCGGCGACCACGTGTGGTGGGACCGCCACGACTGGAGCGCGACGCTGAGCATCCCGGCGGTCGTCGGCTCCTTCCCCGAGCCGTTCGCCGACGGCTACGGCGGGAAGCGCTATCCGCTGCGGATCGAATGCACCCAGACCGCGTCGAAGTCGTGCGGGGCGGTCGAGCAGGTCTTCGCCGGCTACAACCTGGTCGCCTCGCTCGGCTGCCTGCTGTGCTCGCAGTACAACCTCTCGCTGCGCGTGCTCGTCGGGCCCTTCTCGACGCTGAACGCCGATCCGGCAGCTGAACAGCTCGCTCGCGGCGTCGGCGCGAGCGGCGTGTACGCACGCTTTGAGAATCACGGCACGAAGCTCCTGCTGCTCGATGAGTCCGGTCGCGTCGTGCGCAGCGCCGGCGCGGGCGCCGGCCTGATCGCCGCCACGCGTTTCATGGGTCAGCCGCCGGTCTGGCTCGTCACCGGCACCGACGCGGCCGGCGTCGCCGCCGCCGTCCAGGCGTTCAACGCCGACACGCTGGACGGGCACTTCGCCGTCGCCGTGATCGCCGGCGCGGCGATCCCGCTGCCCGACGAGGAGCCATGAGCTATCTGCGCCGCGCCAGCCCGCTGCACGCGGCGCGCGCCGGCGTCGGCGCCGCCTACTGCGCGGCATTGGTGCTCGCCGCGCTCCTGATCCCCGATCCCTTGGTGCTCGCCGTGCTGGCGCTCGCGCTGCTCGGCGCGGGCGTCGGCGCCGGAGCCGGAGCCCGCGTGGCCCGCTCGCTGTATCTGTCGGCGCCGATGGCGCTGGCGATCGTGCTCGTCAACGCGCTGGTCAGCCGCGACGGCCTGACTGTGATCGTGCGGCTCGGCGACGCGGGCCCGTTCGGGCAGCTCGACATCACCCTCGAGTCGATCGCCTACGGCGCGAAGGAGGCGCTCGTGCTGGTTGTGATCATCGCCGCCTGCGCGCTGGCCAGCGCCGCGGTGGATCCCGACGAGCTGCTGCGCTCGCTGCGGCGCGTCTCGTTTCGCTCGGCACTGACCGCGACGATCGCCACGCGGATGGTGCCGCTGCTGGCGCTCGACGCGCGACGGATCGGCGAGGCGCAGCGGTGCCGGCCCAACCCGGGTGGACGGCTCGCCGTAATGCGCGCGATCACCGCCAACGCGCTCGACCGCTCGCTCGACATCGCCGCGACGCTCGAGGTGCGCGGCTACGGCTCGGCCCGGCGACCCAGCCGCGCGCATCGGCCCTGGTCGCGTCACGACCTCGCCTTCTCGATCTCGGCCGTCGCCATCGCGACGGCGGCGATTGCGCTGCCGGCGCCCTTCGCGTTCTACCCCTCGATCCATGGATCGCTCGGTGTGAGCACCTGGGTGCTGGGCGGTGTGCTCGCGTTCGCCGTGCTGGCGCCGTTCGCGCAGCGCCGTGGGATCGTGCGATGAACGCACTCGAGTTCGAAGCCGTCTCCTACAGCTATCCGGGCGCGTCGGCTCCGGCGCTGCGCGGGCTGACGCTCGATATCGCCCAGGGCGAGTTCGTGGTGCTCGCCGGTGGCTCGGCGGCCGGCAAATCGACGCTTCTCGGCGTCGCCTGCGGGCTCGTGCCGCACTTTCACGGCGGACGCTTCGACGGACGCGCCCAGATCTGCGGCATGAGTCTGCGCGAGCACGGCCCGGCCGCGCTGGCGACCGAGGTCGGCACGCTGTTCCAGGATCCCGAGACGCAGGTCGTGATGGGCACGGTGAGGGCGGAGCTGGCGTTTCCGCTCGAGAATCGCGGGCACGGAGCGGTCGCCGTGTCGCGCGGCGTCGAGGAGGTTGCCCTGGCGCTCGGCATCGAGGCGCTGCTCGAGCGGTCCACGGTCGAGCTGTCGGGCGGCGAGCTTCAGCGCGTCGCGCTCGGCGCGGCACTCGCCGGACGCCCGCGGCTGCTCGTCCTGGACGAGCCGACCTCGCAGCTCGAT
>PMKB01000230.1 GCA_003157595.1 Solirubrobacterales bacterium | reverse complement strand
GGCCTGCGAGCGCGACATGCGACGGCCGAGCACGGCTGCGGTGGCGGCGCCGGCCATGAAGCCGGTGGCTGCGACGGCGGCCACCTGCACGAACGGCGGCGGGCCCTCGCGCACCGTCTGCAGCGCACGGACGTTCGCAACGACCACGACGCCGTCGACGACCTCGGGCTCCTGCGCGCCTTCCTCGACGCTCCCGATCACGGTGGACTGCTCGTGGTCCATCAGACTGACCCTCCCACTCGGACGAGCGCAGTCTCGCAGATCAACCCAGGCTGCGTTGATACACCCGAAAGCGGCGCACGATCTTGCCGCCCATGCCCTCCATCGCGCGGTTCATCGGCCGGTTGGTCTCGAGGATGTAGCCCATCTCACCGCCCTTTTGCGGTGTGCGCTCGGCCGCCTCGAAGTGCAACTGGTAGAAGCGCGCGGCGACGCCGGTGTGCTGGTAGGCAGGCTTCACGCCGAGCGCGAAGACGCGCACCGCATCGATCTTGCGGCGGTAATACAGCACCTTGGCCCAGCCGAACGGCAGCAGGCGACCGCCCAGGTGGGCGAGCACCTGGTTGTAGTCGGGCAGCGTCAGCGCGGCCCCGACGACCTCGCCGGTGTCCACGCGCTCGGCGAGGTAGGCCCAGTTCTCGTCGAGGATCGGCTTGAGGCTCGCGGCGTAATGGCGGACCTCCTCCTCGGTCAGCGGCACCGATGCCCAGTTGCGCTCCCAGGCGGCGTTGTAGACCTCGAGAAAGCGCGTGATCTCGTTGTCCAGGTCGCGCTTGCGCATCGGGCGGCAGACGATTCCGTGCTCGGGCTCGACCTGCTCGGCCATCCGCCAGATCGCGTCGCGAACCTGCGAGCGGCCGCTGATGTGCAGGCTCCACATCAGCCAGTCCACCGCCTTCTCGAACCCGTAGCTCTCGATCAGCGCCCTGTAGTAGGGGTGGTGCCAGTTCGAGAGGATGATCGGCCGGCGCTCGAAGCCCTCGATCATCAGGCCGACCTCGTCGTTGGTGGTGAAGTCCATCGGGCCGACCATCAGGTCGCGCTCGCGCTCGCGCAGCCACCGCTCGGCGGCGCCCAGCAGCGCGTGCGCGGTCTCGATCGAGTCCTCGCACTCGAAGAAGCCGAACAGCCCCCAGCGATTGTCCTGGAACTCGTTGAAGCGGTGGTCGATGTGCGCGCTGATCCGCCCGACCGGCTGCCCGTCGCGCCAGGCGATCAGGTACTCGGCCTCCGCGTGCTTGAAGAACGGGTTGCGCTCGCGGTCCAGGCGCTTGCGCATGTCCATGTCGAGCGGCGCGATCCAGTGCGGCTCGTTACGATAGAGGGCCGAGGGAAGCGCGATGAAGCGCCGCATGTCACGCCGATCGGCAACCGGCCGGATCTCGAGACTCACCGACCCAGCCTATATGGCCACTCCTCCCGACGTCTTCGCCAAGATCCGCGGTCACGAGCGCGTCGCGCTGATGCGCGCGGCGCGCGATCAGGGGCTGCTGCCGTACTTCCACGAGGTCGAGTCGCCGGCGATGCCGGTGGTGCAGATGGACGGCGCGCCGCGCATCATGCTCGGCTCCAACAACTACCTCGGCCTGACCGGCGACGAGCGCGTGATGGCCGGCGCACGCGACGCGCTGGCGCGCTACGGAACCGGCTTGACGGGGTCGCGCCTGCTCAACGGCACCACGCCGCTGCACCTCGAACTGGAGCGCGAGCTCGCCGAGTGGATGGGTACCGAGGACGCGATCGTCTTCTCCACCGGCCAGCAGGCCAACGTCGGCACGCTCAGCACGCTGCTCGCCGGCGGCGACACGGTCGTCGTCGATTCGGGCGACCACGCGTCGCTGCTCGACGGGGCGCTGCTCTCGCGGGCCAAGCTGCGCGCATTCCGCCACAACCGGATGGACAAGCTGGAAAGCACGCTCGTGAAGGCCGCCGCCGACGGCGGCGGGGTGATGGTCGTGGTAGACGGGATCTTCTCGATGGAGGGCGACATCGCGCCGCTGCGCGAGATCGTCGCGCTGTGCCAGCGCTTCGGGGCGCGCCTGATGGTCGATGAGGCCCACGCCGTCGGCGTGCTGGGTGAACGCGGCGCCGGCACCGCCGAGCTGCTCGGGGTCGAGGCGCAGGTCGACCTGCGCATGGGGACCTTCTCCAAGTCGTTGGCCTCATGCGGCGGCTTCGTCGCCGGCGAAGCGGATGTGATCGAGTTCCTGAAGATCCAGAGCCGGGCGTTCCTGTTCACCGCCTCCGGCGTACCGGCCGCAATCGGCGCCGCGCTCGCGGCGCTGCGGGTGATCCGCTCCGACGACGGCCGCGCGCTGATGGCGCGGGTCCTCGACAACGCCCGCCAGCTGAACCGCGGGCTGCACGCACTCGGCTTCGACGTCGTCGAACCCTTCCCGGTCACCAACGCCGCAGGGATGCCAGAGTCGATCATCACGCCGATCGTTCCGGTCCGCGTCGGCGAGGACTGGAAGGCCGCGATGCTGTGGCGAGCGCTTTGGGACGCCGGCGTGTTCACCAACGTGGCGGTGCATCCAGCCGTTCCACCCGGCGGCGCGCTGCTGCGCACGAGCGTGATGGCGACCCACGACGCGGCCATCATTGACCGCGCGCTGGACGCCTTCGCGACCGTCAAGCGCGAGTTCGAGGCGGAGCACGGCCCGCTCCCGGGCCCGTCGAAGTAATTGTGCGCCTGAGCACAAGGGTCTGAGCGCACAAAAACCCCGCTCCGAGCGAACGCGCCACTGGTGAGTTTGTTGACCAACCATCGGGCGCTGCCGTAGCGTCCAAGTGCGCTCGGCGCGAAGGTGCAAGGGGCTTAGAGAGGGCTCCTACACCGAACTCCCGGGGGGGCGACGGCCACGGTCAGCCGCAGTTTCGTTGCTCTGTCCGCGGTCGCCTGCGTTCGTGCGTACACCGTAAACCAACGATTTTTTGCGCGCTCGCAACGGCGAGCGGCGGGGAGTTCAGATGACAGCGACAGCATTCGCCTATGGGCCGCAGCACATGCGAGCCCTCCAACGCGCAAACGAGGTGCGCCTGGCGCGCGCCGAGCTCAAGCGCCGTGTGACGGACGGCGACACGACTGCCGCGACCGTGATCCTCACATCTCCGTGGGAGGCCGAGAGCATGGCCGTCGCGGAGCTCCTGATGAGTCAGCGTCGATGGGGCCACACGCGCGCGCGGCGATTCCTCGCCGGCGTCCCGATGACCGAAACCAAGACGATCGGCTCGATGACCGAGCGCCAGCGGCAGAATCTCGCCGCGATGCTCGAGGCGCAGACGCCGAAGGCCCGGTCCGCCGCCGGCCCGCTGCGCGACGGCCTGTTCGCCTGAGGGGCGCGAACTCGCCAGCGCCACCGGCGGTGTGAGCCGGCGCGCCCGGACGGTCTGACACGGCGGCCGGGCGCGCGCAGTCTCACGGCGGCCGGGCTCGCGCGGCCTCACGGCGGCCGGCGCGCGCCGGCGGCACCGGGGGTGTGACGCGGGG
>PMKB01000051.1 GCA_003157595.1 Solirubrobacterales bacterium | reverse complement strand
GCCACGCCCGCCGGCCCTCCGCGCTCGCCCGCCCGTCGCCGCCCGCCAGCCGCGCTGGCCCGCCCGCCGCCGCCACTCAGCGTCCGCCCCGCCTCAGCGCGCCTCGTTGCTGACGATGAGCAGCGGGACCGTGCTGCCGGCGAGCAGGCGCTCAGTGACGCCGCGCAACAGCAGGCGTCCAGCACGCCGGCTGTGGTGGTGTCCGCAGATGATCAGGTCGAAGCCGTGCTCGTGGGCGTAGCCGGCCAGCGCGTCAGCCGGCTCGCCGTCGATGATGTGATGCTCGACGCTCATGCCGACCCGCTCCGCGCGGTCGGCCACCTCCCGAAAGGTCTCCCGCAGATAGCGGCGTGCGGCATCTGAGGACTCCTCGCGGTCGGCGGCAGTCTCGGCGTGGGTGGGGGAGTAGGCGATCGAGACCGCGACCAGCTCGGCTTCGTAGCGGCGGGCCAGATCGATCGCCACGTCGAACGCTTGGAGCGCGAGCTCCGAGCCGTCCCAGGCGAGCAGGATTCGCTGGAACATCAGCGCAGGATCGGGACGAGGGAGAGGGCGACGATCAGGGCGATCAGCATGTAGAGCAGGTAGGACGAGAGCTTGCCCGACTGCAGCGCGCGAACGCGTCCCGCGATCCGCAACGCGAGCGCGGCGGTCGGCCCATAGACGAAGCGGTCGACCGCGAGCACGACGCGCGTGTCGAGCGTCAGGCGCTCCGGCGCGCCCTCCTCGCCGCCGGCGCGCAGCGAGCTGCGGAATCCGAGCGGGCCGCGCAGGATCACGCGCATCGGGTTGGAGTAGGCGGAGGGCCGGTACTGCACGGCGGCCAGCTCGGCGGCGCTGCCGCTGACCCAGACCGGCGCGCGCCGCACCGGCGCGACGCGCGCTTCGCGTCCGCGAGTCGCTCGCACGATCACCATCGCGAGCACAGCGTACGCCGGCAGCACGATGCTCAGCCAGGTCGGGGCGAGCACGGAGAAGCCCGTGAACACGGGCCCGAGCACGAGCGGATGGCTGATCGTGGTCGCGGCCGGGTTCAGTCCGAGCAGCGGCTGCAGGCCGGACCCGATCGCATGGATCTCCCACGGTGCGACCGTGCCGAGGAAGAGCGTCACCGCGCCGAGCGCGACCAGACCGAACGGCCAGCGCGAGGGCTCGCGCTGCATCCGCAGCTTGCTGCGCGCGGCGCCCAGGAAGATGAAGCTGTAGTACTTGGCGAAGGCGAGCAGACCGAGACCCGCGGTCAGCGCCAGCGCGGCGCCGGCCAGCGCGCACAAGAGGCGTGAGAGCAGCGTCGGCATCCTGAACGCCTGCAGCAGCGCCTCGAAGGTGAACCACTCGCTGACGAAGCCCCCGAGCGGCGGGATCGCCGCGAGCGTCAGCGAGGAGATGCCGAGCGCCAGCGCGCTGGCCGGCAGCAGGCGGGAGAGCCCGCCGAGCGGGTCGAGCGTGCGCCGGCCGGTCGCCTGCTCGACGCGATCGACGCCGATCAGGGCGAGCGTCTTGGCCAGGTTGTGCGAGCAGACGTGCAGCGTCGCGGCAAGCAGGCCGGCGGCGGCGAGCGTCGGCTTGTGCGCGGCGTGGCCGAGCAGCGCGACGCCGAGCCCGACGAGCACGACACCGGCGTGTTCGACCGTGGAATAGCCGAGGAAGCGCCGCAGGTTGTCCTGGGTGAGGGCGTAGGTGATGCCGGTCAACGCGCTGATCGCGCCGACGATCAGCAGCGCGTCGCCGCACCAGACGGGCAGCGGCCCGAGGATCTGGAACTCGAAGCGCCACAGACCGTAGAAGCCGGCGCACAGCGCGACCGAAAGCGATGCGGCGCCCAACCTGGGCGCCGAGCCGTAGCCGGCGGGCAAACCGCCCTGCAGCGGGACCAGGCCGACCTTCGTCGCGAAGCAGACGAGGAACAGCACGAACAGCACGCTCCGCGTTCCCGCCGGCAGCGCGGCGTGCGTCCACGCCTCCAGCGAGAAGCTGTGGGTGTGCGCGTACAGCAGCCCGAAGGCGGCAAGCAGCGCCGCGCCGCCGAGCTTCGCCAGCCCGCCGGTGAGATAGCCGGCGATCAGCTCCTCGCGGTCGCGGCCGGCGCTCGAGATCAGATAGATGCAGACCGTCACCGCCTCCCAGGCCAGCAGGAAGAGGAAGGCGTTGTCGGAGCCGATCGCGACCGCCACCGACAGGAGCAGCGCGGCGCCGAGCGCCGTCAGCCAGCGACCGGCGGGAAGCCCCGCGTAGGCGAGCGACACCGCCGCGCCGCACAGGCCGGTGAGCGCGAGGAAGATGCCGGCGAGACCGTCCGCGCGCAGCGCGCTGTGGCCGAAGCCGAGCCAGCTGCCGAGCTCGAGCACCGGCCGCGCGCCGTCGAGCGCCGCAGTCAGCCCGACGATCACGAGCAGCGTGCAGCCGGCGGCGGCGCACAGCGACGCCAGGCGACGCGTGCGCAGCGCAAGCGCCGGCGCGAGCGCGAGGGCGCCCATGGCGACGGCGTAGACCGCGTTCACGCGCTCACCTCAGCGGCGCCCAGCAGGCCGGTTGCGAGCAGCAGGCCGTGCATGATCGCGATCGGCGCGGGCGGGGAGCCGGGCACGTACACATCGACGCCCAGCACGGCGTCCACGCCTCCGGCGCTCAGCGACCCGGCGGCGCTGAGGCCGCCGGAGCAGGCGTCGGTGCCGACGGCCACCAGCGCCTTGGGCTCGGGCATGACCTCCCATGTGCGCTCCAGCGGCAGGCGCATCGCGCTGGTCACGGGGCCGGTGACGAGCAACACGTCGGCGTGGCGCGGAGCGGCGGTGAGGAAGAAGCCCAGCCGCTGGATGTCGTAGTGGGGGTTCCACAGGGCCTGGATCTCCCACTCCTCGGAGCCGTCGGAGCCGCAGTCGATGTGGCGCACGTGGATCGAGCGCCGCAGCGCAGCGGCCCGCTCACCCAGCGCGCGGCGAGCCGGCTCGACGCCGCCGGCGCCGTCCGGGCCGCCGGCGATCAGCGCCGAGCGTGAGCGCGCGGCGGTCTGGTAGCGCGACTCGAAGGCGAAGCGCTCCGGCTCCGCCGCCACGCACGCCCCGCAAAGGATGCAGCGGCCGCGGTCGAGCGTCAGCCGCCGCTGCGCGTCGAGCGCGATCGCGCCGGTCGGGCACACGGTGGCCAGCCCCCGCTCGGCGCCGGCGTCGTTCAGCAGCGCCACACGGCCACGGTAGCCCGGCGGGGCCGCCTCCTCGCGGTGCGGGTATCGCGTGGTTACCCGGCCCCCGCGCAGTCCTCGAGGAATCCACTCGAGCATCAGCGATCCGCTCCCGCGACGCTCAGCCCGAAGCTGTGCTCGATGAAGGCGAAGTCGGTCAGCACGTCGTCCGGGAAGGCGTGGTCGAACAGGGCCCAGTTGCGCAGCGACGGCGACGCCACGTGCACGCGGTGGATCAAGCCGTCGCGGATCTCGACCCAGATCACCAGCTCGCCCTGCGGCGCCTCCGCCCAGCCGAACGCCGCGCCGGCGCCGTCAGCCGGCAGGGCAACCGCGAGCTCGCCGGCGGGGCGGCGCAGATGATCGATCGACTGGCGCAGGATCCGCAGCGACTCCGACAGCTCGCCGAAGCGCACGTTCACGCGGGCCATCGCGTCGCCCTCGCGGTGGGTGACCACGCGCAGGCCCAGGCGCAGGTAGTCGCCGTAGGGACGCTCGTGGCGAGCATCGGTCGAGAGCCCCGACCCGCGCGCGAGCGGTCCGACCGCGCTGTGGTCCTCCACGAGCGTCCGCGGCAGGCGCCCGGAGCCGATCAGGCGATCGGTCATCGACGCGGTGGCGAGGAACAGCCGCCGGTCGCGGCGCAGTTCACGCTCGAGGCCGGCCAACGCCAAGAGCAGCTCGTCGAGCTCCATCGCGCCCTCGAAGCGCACGCCGCCGGGCGTTATCACGCCGCGGCCGAAGCGGCTGCCGGTCAGCGTCGCGCGCAGGCGCATCACCTGCTCCTTGAGGATCCCGAAGCGCGCCTGGCCGACATACAGCGCCGCCGCCTCGGCCTGCTTGGCGATCACGTCCAGGTGGCACGCGATCCGCTCGAGCTCGGCATACACGGCCCGCCAGCGCTCCGCCCGCGGCGGCGCCGCGACGCCCAGGGCGCGCTCCACGGCCTGGGAGAACGCGCTGGCGTAGGCGACGCTCGCGACGCCGGCGACGCGCTCGGCGACGTGCACGCCGGCGTCGGGCGTCAGGCCGGCGAAGCGCTGCTCCATCCCGCGGTGCTTGAAGAACGGACGCGTCTGGATCCGCGGGACATCCTCGCCGCCGGTCTCGATCTGGAATTGGATCGCCTCGAACACGCCCGAGCGCACCGGGCCGTAGGGGATCGTGAAGACGTCGAGGCCGTCGACCCGCCGGTCGAGCAGGTCAGCGTCGGGCGCCGTCAGGCGGCGCCCGTAGCCGCCCGCGCCACCGCCGTCGCCGGAGCACCGTTCGACCAGCTCCTGCTCGGCCCAGCGCACGGCCGGCCACCAGCTGCCGATCGTCCCGTCAGGCGCGCCGCCCGGGGCGCGCAGCACGACCAGCTCACCATGCAGCGCGAACACCGCCACCAGCGCCCGCTCCGGCGTGTCGGCGGACAGAATGCTGACGAACCGCGCGCCCACCTCACGCAGCGTCCGAACGGCAGAATCGAACTCGCCGGCGCCGACGCGCAGACGCAGCTCGCCCGGGGGGCCCGGCTCGACCGCCGCGCCCAGCCGCTGCGCCAGCGAGCCGGTCAGCTCGCCCGGCGCCCCGACCGCGCCGCCGCCGCCGGCGCTCACAGCGGAGCCGCCAGGCTGTGGCTCGCGTTGGCGAGCAGCGCCGCCAGATCCCCGGGGAGGTGCACGCCGAGTGCGATCACGACGAACAGGCAGCCGAGCATCGCGGCGATCATCCAGGCGCTGCGCTCCCGCGGCGCCGCGACGCCGGCGACCGGCGCGGCGGCGCGGCTCAGGACCATCCGCCCGCTGTGCCAGATCACGCCGAAGAACGCGACGTTGACGAACACCAGCAGCAGCGCGACGCCGACATACTGCGCCTGGGCGAACCCGCCGAGGACGATCTGGAACTCGCTGCGAAACACGCCCGACAGTGGCAGCCCGCAGAGGGCGAGCGCGGCCGCAAGGAACATCGGACCGGTCCACGGCATTGCCCGGCCGGCGCCCGTCACGCCGTCGATCTCCTTGGTGTCATAGCCGCGCAGCAGCGACCCGGAGCCGAAGAACGCGAGGCCTTTCGCCGAGGCGTGCGTGATCACGTGCAGCAGCGCCCCGGCCACCGCCAGCGGCGCGCCGAAGCCGATGCCCAGGGCGATGATCCCCATGTGCTCGATCGATGAGTACGCCAGCAGCCGCTTGTAATTGCTCTGGCGCAGCACGAAGAAGCTCGCCGCGACCAGCGAGATGACGCCGAAGACGATCAGCGCGTGCTCGGCGAACGAGCGCTCCCCGGCCGCAACGGCGACCTGGAAGAAGCGCAGGATCGCGTAGAACGCGGCCGCCAGCAGCGAGCCCGAAAGGAGCGCCGAGACCGGCGCCGGCGCCTCGCTGTGCGCATCCGGCAGCCAGGTGTGGGTCGGCACGAATCCGACCTTCGTGCCGAACCCGACCAGCGAAAGCACGAATGCCAGGCGCACCGCGTCCGGCGAGAGGCCGTGCGCGTGCAGCAGAAACGACTGAAAACGCGGAAGGTAGGCGCTGCCGAGCGCGTGCGTACCGGTCGCGTAGAGCACGACGATCGACGCCAGCGCGATCCCCAGGCCGCTCGAGGCGATCAGGATGTACTTCCACGAAGCCTCGAGCGCGGCGTCAGTGCGATCGATCGCGACCAGCAGCGCGGAGACGATCGTCGTCAGCTCGACCGCGACCCACAGCGTCCCGAAGTCCGCGGCGAGCGGCACGAGCAGCATGCTCCAGCCGAACAGGTTGACCAGCGCGAAGTAGCGCTTCGCGAAGCCCGGGAAGCCCGCGCGACCCTGATCGACGCCGAGGTAGCCGATCGAGAAGATCCCCGTCATCGCGTACAGCAGCCCCGTCGTGAGCAGGAACACGGCACCGAGCGAGTCCACGCGCAGCCAGCCGCCCGCCGCCACGATCACCCGGCCGTGCTCGACGGTGATCGCGATCCAGATCGCCAGCGCGAGCGAGACCAGGCCGGCGACCAGCGTCGCCGCGCGCGCCAGCCGCCAGCCGTCGAACGCGCTCAGCGCCACCGCGCCGAGCGGCACACCCAGCATCGCGTAGAGCGCCCAGCTCATCCGGTCAGCCTGTTCAGCACGTCGGTGCGCACCGCGGTCCGCTCGACCGCCAGGTACTGGACGAGCACGACGAACACGAGCACGCCGATCAGCACGTCGAACAGCAACAGCAGCGCGAGGATGATCGGCAGCCCCGGCGCGATCACGAGCGTCGCGACCGAAACCGCGTTCTCCAGCACGAGGAAGCCGAGCAGCTGCGAGGGCGCGTAGGGGCGCACCACCATCAACAGCAGTGCGACGAGCACGCCGCCGAGCGCGACCGGCAGCGCCGACAGCGGCAGCACGGCCTCGGCGCCGATGTGCACCGGGCGCAACGCGATGAACGCGAACGCGCACAGCGCGACCCCGATCAGGATCGCGCTCGGCACCCCGATCGAGGACGGCACACGCGACTGCGCGCCCAGGCGGCGCAGCACGAAGGCGATCCCCAGCGGGAAGAGCATCGCCTTCAGCGCGATCGTCACCGCGCCCAGCGCGTAGAGCTCGCCGCCGCCGCGCCCGGTCGCCGCGGTCGCGAACGCCAGCGCTGCGACGAGCAGCGATCCAAACGCGTAGAGCCGCAGTTGCTCCCAGACGTCGGTCGAGCGCAGCATCGCCAGCTCCGCCAGCAGCACCCCGACGGCGGTGATCGTCGCGGCGGCCCCGAACACGCTCAGGTGCAGGTCGCCGAAGGCCGGCTCGAACAGGAAGATCACGACGGCGAGCACCGAGAACAGGAAGCTCGCGACGGTGAACTCCGGGATCTTGTACAGCCGCAGCTTTGCGAAGCTCGACTCGATCACGACCACCAGCGCACCGACGACGAGCGCCTTGGCGAGCAGCAGCCCGATCGCGACCGCCACCGCGCCCAGGCCGCCGCTCCCGGCGAGGCCCCACGGCACCACCAGCACGTTCATGAAGATCGTGAACAGCAGCAGCTGCTTGACGGCGGAGCCCCAGCGCAGAAACGCCAGTCCGGGCCCCGAATGCTCGGCGACCCGGGCCTCCTCGATCTGCCCGAACTCCAGCGTGGAGCCGTGATTGGCGACCGGGACGCGTCCGGTCTCGGCGAGCACGAGCATGAAGAAGGCGGCGATCATCAGCAGATGGCTGGGCCGTACGACCGCCACCGTGGCCGAACGCAGCGACGCGCCGAAGGCGTAGGGCAGGTCGGTGTGCGTGGTGAGCGCCAGCACGAAGGTGACGAAGATCACGGTCGGCTCGTTGAAGGCCCCGAACGACCGCAGACGGCTTGACCCCAGCTGGGCGTAGGGGCTGGCGCTGTCAACCGCCGCGAGCGACACGGCGAAGCTCGCCAGCGCGAGGATCAGCCCGACGCCGAAAAAGTCGGCCATGTACCCCAGCGGCAGCGGGAAGGTGCTCAGCGCCGGGATCAGCAGCGGCACGGTCGCGTAGGCGGCGAAGCTCACATACGGCGCCGCGCGGAACAGGGGACCCGCCGGCGCCGGCAGCACCGTCTCCTTGCGCAGCAGCTTGAAGATGTCGTAATAGGGCTGCAGGACGCGCGGCCCGCGACGCTGCTGAATCTTCGCCTCCGCCCAGGCGATGACGCCGCTGACGAGCGGTGCGAACGCCAGGATCGTGACGACCTGCAGTACCTGGACAGCCCAGTCGGGAAGGATCGGCAAGCTGTTGACGAGCTCCTTTCGCGTGCGCTCAGACGATGATTCGCGAAAGGAGCCATCAGCCCTCCAGCCGGCCGGGCGGTTCGGCGGTCGGCTGGACAGCCGGCGCGCACGTCAGGACTCCATCTGACGCGCCACAAGATAGCGCACCCTGGAGGTTGTTCGGGTGGGTGCATGCACCCACCCGCGGGTCGGCGCATGCGCCGACCCGCAAAGCATCCAGGCGAAGCTTTCGCGTGCGGCGGCGCAGCATGCGGGCCGACGCGACCCGGACGCTCAGCGAATGACGGCGGCGCGGCCGGCGAAACGGGCGCGGTCGCCGAGCTCTTCCTCGATCCGCAACAGCTGGTTGTACTTCGCGACGCGCTCGGAGCGCGCGGGGGCGCCGGTCTTGATCTGGCCGGCGCCGGTGGCGACGACGAAGTCCGCGAGCAGCGCGTCCTCGGTCTCACCGGAGCGGTGCGAGACGAAGCAGCGGTAGCCGGCCGCGCGCGCCATCGCCATCGTGTCGAGGGTCTCCGTCAGTGTCCCGATCTGGTTGAGCTTGATCAGGATCGAGTTGGCGATGCCGGCGTCGATCCCGCGGCGCAGGATCGCCGGGTTGGTGACGAAGATGTCGTCGCCGACCAGCTGGATGCTCTCGCCGAGCCGGTCGGTCAGTGCCTTCCAGCCGTCCCAGTCGCCCTCGGCCATGCCGTCCTCGATCAGCACGATCGGATAGCGGCCGACCAGCTGCTCCCAGTAGTCGACCAGCTCCGCGGAGGAGAGCGTGCGGCCCTCGCCCTTCAGCACGTAGGCGCCGTCGTGGAAGAACTCGCTGGCGGCCGGGTCCATCGCGATCGCGATGTCCTCGCCGGGCTTGTAGCCGGCAGCCTCGATCGCGGACACCAGCAGCTCGAGCGGCGCCTCGTTTGACTCGAGCGCCGGCGCGAACCCGCCCTCGTCGCCGACGCCTGTGGCGAGGCCGCGAGAGTTCAGTGTCGTCTTCAGCTGATGGTAGGTCTCGGTCGCCATGCGCATCGCCTGCGCGAAGCTCGTGGCGCCGAACGGGACGATCATGAATTCCTGGAAGTCGACCGGGTTGTCGGCGTGCGCGCCGCCGTTGAGCACGTTCAGCAACGGCACCGGCAGGAGCGTCGCCTGCTCGCCGCCGAGGTAGCGATACAGCGGCTGTTGAAGCTCGGCGGCCTGCGCACGGGCGACCGCGAGCGAGACGCCGAGGATCGCGTTGGCGCCGAGGCGCGCCTTGGTGTCGGTGCCGTCCAGTGCGATCAGCGCGTGGTCCAGGCCGGCCTGGTCGGCGGCGTCGCGACCGACCACGGCCTTGGCGATCTCGCCGTTGACGTGGCCGACGGCGTTCGAAACGCCCTTGCCGCCGTAGGCGGCGCCGCCGTCACGCAGCTCGACGGCCTCGTGCTCGCCGGTCGAGGCGCCCGACGGAACAGCCGCACGGCCGAACGCGCCGGACTCCAGTCGCACGTCCACCTCGACGGTGGGATTGCCACGGCTGTCGAAAATCTGGCGGCCGTGGACGTGTGCGATTGCGGTCATCTACCCTAACTCTACTCGCGTTCGCTCCCCGCGCGAGGTGACGAACGGTGAAAAGCCGCAGCGGATCGCGGTGTGGCGCCTGCGTCCGGCGGATGTCATCGGACGCAGGCCGCGCGGGGCTGCTGCTGAGCTGGCCGCTAAGGCCGGGGGCTGGACGGCAGCTCGGCGTCCGCGCGTTTGACGAGCTCGATCGCGCTGTCCTCGGGTCCGAGCTGGGCGACGCCGAACTTGATCTCACATCGCTCGACGGTGTCAGCCGCGAGCTCGGCCTGGACCGCGTCGAAGCGCCGGCGAGCGATCTCAACCGTCGCGTCGGACATCACGCACAGAAACTCATCGCCGCCCATGCGCACAATCAGGTCGTAGGAGCGCAGGTGCTCGCGGATCGCGCGCACGGCGTGCTGCAACAGCGCGTCGCCGGCGCCATGGCCCTGCGCGTCGTTGACCAACTTCAGGCCCACGACGTCGACGTAGGCGGTGGCGAGCGGGCCCGACGTTCTGCGCGCGCGGGCAATCTCGTGTTCGAGGTCCGCCAGGCCGGCGGAGCGAGTGCGCGCCCCCGTGAGCTCGTCTGTTTCGGCGCTCACCAGCCTTTGCAGCAGCGCATCGCGGTCGGTCTGGGCCGCCAGCCGGTCACGGGCCGCCTGCTCGCGGTCGAGTGCCGCCTGCTCGCGATCTGCGGCGGCCCGAGCCCTAAACTCAGCCGCCCACACGCGGTCCGCAACGCCTCCGTGGTGGTTCGTGGACGCTTGCGGCGCGTCCGCGTCGTCGTCGTCATCGTCGTCGGTCCCCAGCTCCCGGTCACGTACGATCGCGGCCTGGTCGCGCGCGGCCGCGGCCCGATCGCGGGCGCGCGCCACGGCGTCGCGTGCTGAGGCTGCCCCGATACGGTCTTCGGCGGCCTGGCTGCGTTGCCGGCTGCCGCGGTCGCGAATGTCGCGCGTGGCATCGTGCGTCTCTTCGTCGCCGCCCTGCGCGAGGTCGATGTCGCTGGCCGCCTGGTCGCTGTCGGACGCCGCCTGGTCGCTGTCGGCCGCGGTCTGGTCGCTGTCCGCCGTGCTCTGGTCGCTGTCCGCGAGAGTCTGCTCGCGGTCCGAATTCGTCTGGATGCGATCAGCGACGGTCTGGCCGTCCTCGGTCAGACCTCGAACGGGACGGATCTCGTCCTGGTCACGTTCGACCCCGGGGTCGATGTCACTGTCACCTGGCGCTGCGCTGCGCACGGCGCGTCTCCACATGGTTAACCACGAGTCTCAGTGAGCCACTGGCTACCCGATTGACGACGCCATCCTAGCACCAACCGCCACAATCTTCGACCATTGGGCGCCGTCTGGCAGCGCACGATTGTGGAGCGCCAGTCGAGGCGAGGTCGCTCAGGAGTTCTGCTCCGGCGTGCCGAGCGCCCTGACGGCCTCGTCGACGGAGGGGAACAGGTGGTCCTCGCCGATCCGCGCCAGCAGGCCGCTGCGCCGCAGGCCCTCGCGGGCGTGTTGCCCGGCCCGCGCGACGGCGAACGCGATGTGGTCGTGGTCGAGTTCGTCGAGGGTCTCGGCGAGCGCGCGAGAGCCGGTGTAGTCGAGGTCGTGCATGCCGAGCGCGTCGAGCACCAGCAGTCGGGGGGTTCCCTTGGCGCGCGCGAGTGCGGCCTGCATCTGCGCGCGGAAGTGGATCGCATTGGCGTACCACAGCGGGGTCGCGAACAGCACCGCCAGCACGCCCGGCACCTGGGCGGCGTCCGCTCTGGCGCTCATCGCGACCCAGCTGGTCGTGCCCGGTATTCGGCCGAGCACGTGAACCTGCGGGCGGGCGCTCAGGCGCGTGCGGTCGAGGATCGCGAGGGCGACGGCGACGCCGATGCCCTGCTCGACGCCGACGAGTGCGACGGTCAGCAGGGTGACCACCGCCAGCCCGAGCTCGAAGCGGTCGAAGCGCGCGATCGCGACGAGGTCGCGCACGTGGAAGATCCGCGTGGCGATGAAGATCAGCACGGCTGCGAGCGTGGCCAGCGGCACGTCCTTGAGCAGGCCGGCCGCGGGGATCAACAGCAGGAGCGCCGCCGCCGCGGCGAGGCCGGCGGCCTGCGTGCGGCCGCCCGCCGAAGCCGTCGCGGCCGTTCTCGCCGGGCTGGCGTTGACGGGGAAGGCCCCGAGCAGCCCGGCCGCGATCGAGCCGGCGCCGACGCCGATGAAGTCACGCCCGACGTCGACCTCGTAGTGCCCCTGGTCGGCGAAGGCGCGGGTCGTGGCGGCGGACTGGCTGACGACGACGAGGGCGACGACGCCGGCGACGGGCGCCACGCTGCCGATCGCCGACCACGACAGATCGAAGAGCCCAAGGCGCGGCGCGCCATGCGCGATCGCGCCGAGGATCGCCACGCCGTGCGAATGCAGCCCGAACACGCCGACCGCGACGGTCGAGCCGACCAGGCCGACCAGCGCGCCCGGCAGCTTGCGGTCGATCCGCTCGGCCCCGACCACGACCGCGAACACCGCGGCGCCGATGCCGAGCGTCCAGGCGCTGGTGTCGCCGAGGTGCGAGACGACGACCGAGATGCGATTGAGCGTCGATCCGCTCACCGACGCCAGGCCAAAGAGGTCCGGCAACTGGTGGACGACGATGATCACCGCCACGCCCGCCAGGAAGCCGGTGATTATCGGGGCGGACAGGAACTCCGCGATCCAGCCGAGGCGAAGCAGGCCGATCACCGCCACGATCACCCCGACCATCACCGCCAGGATCCCGACCAGGTCCACGTAGTGGGGCGAACCGACCGGCGCGAGGCGCATGATGCCGACCGCGAACAGTGGGGCGATCGTCGAGTCGGCGCCGACCGACATCTGCGGGTTGGAGCCCAGCAGCGCAAACAGCACGGTGCCCGCGACGAAGGCGTAGAAGCCGGTGATCGGCGGCNNAGCCGCGAGGTGGCCAGCTGCTCGGGCACCGCGATCACCAGCAGCGTCAGCGCCGCCAGCAGGTCGGGCGTCGCCCAGGCCCGGCTGTAGCCGTGCAGCGAAGAGAAGAAGAGGTCGCGGCGCTTTGCGGCCGCCGCGACGGACCCGGCGACCGGCGCGTGAATGTCCCCCGTCGGGCTCGACAGACGCTGCAGTGCTCCCCGGCCCCAGCGTGGCACCGGGGCATCATCGCTCACCCCGGCCGCGGGTGCCCGCCACAGCGCGGCCTGGCCCCGGCGGGTCGCGTGGTTGCGCGGCGCCGGAGCTTTTGCCAGGGTTCCCGCAGCGATGAGACCGACGCCCCGACTGAGCACGGCGCGCCTGGCGCTGCGCGGCTGGCGGGCATCGGACCGCGAGCCCTACGCGGCGCTGAACGCCGATCCGGCGGTGCGGGAGTTCTTCCCGGAGTGCCTGACACGCGCGCAGAGCGACGCGCAGATCGCGGTCTTCGAGGACCACTTCGCCCAGCACGGCTTCGGCATGTGGGCGCTCGAGTTGCGCGCCGGG
>PMKB01000073.1 GCA_003157595.1 Solirubrobacterales bacterium | reverse complement strand
GCCGGTCGTGCGGTGCATCGACCCGCGCGTGTGTCCAGCGTGTCGCCGTCCCATGCCCACCCCCGCCGCCGTCGCCGTCGCCTGGCCATTGGACGACACGAACGCTCAAACCGCTCATCCCACGCCCAGCGGCGTGGTCGCCGCTCGAAATGCAGCCCGTCTGGACCGTTCAGCCCCCGAGCGCCATCTTGCGCAGGTCCAGCGCCTCGTCGAGCACCGCTTCGCTGACGCCCTGCTCGCGGGCCACCTCGCGCAGCGAGCGACCGGAGCGGGTCGCCTCCTGGACGATCAGGGTGGCCTTGTCGTAGCCGATGTAGGGGTTCAGGGCGGTGGCGACGGCGAGCGTCGACTCGGCGCTGCGCGCGCAGCCCGCGCGGTTGGCTTCGATGCCGCTGACGCACTTCTCGTTCAACACGGTCGCAGCGCTGGTAAGCAGCGTGATCGACGACAGCAGATTGCGCGCGATCAGCGGAATGCGGACGTTGAGCTCGAAGTTGCCCTGNNTTGCCCGGCATGATCGAGGAGCCCTTCTGCAGCTCCGGCAGGAACAGCTCTCCGATGCCGGCGCGCGGGCCCGAGCCCATCAGCGCGAGGTCCTGGGCGATCTTGGTCAGCGAGACGGCGAGCACCTTCAGCGCGCCAGACAGCTCGACCAGCGCGTCGCGGTTGGCCTGCGCTTCGAACGGATCCTCGGGTGGCGAGATCTTCAGCTTCGTCTCCGCGCTCAGGCGGCGGCGAACCAGCGCGGCGAACTTCGGATGGGTGTTCAGGCCGGTGCCGGTGGCCGTGCCCCCGAGCGGTATCTGCGCGACACGCGGCAGGGCGTCGGCGATCCGCGCGCGGCCCAGGCGAATCTGGGCGGCGTAGCCGGCGAATTCCTGGCCGAGCGTGACGGGAACCGCGTCCATCAGGTGCGTCCGGCCGGCCTTGACGATCCCGTTGAAGCGCCTGCTCTTGGCCGTGAGCGCGCGTTCGAGCGCGGCAAGCGCAGGCAACAGGCGACGGGTCGTCAGCTCGAGCGCCGCGAGATGGACCGCTGAAGGGAAGACGTCGTTGGAGGACTGTCCGAGGTTGACGTGGTCGTTGGGGTGGACGCCCTCACCGGCGAGCTTCGCGATCACCTCATTGGCGTTCATGTTCGACGAGGTGCCGGAGCCGGTTTGAAAGACGTCGATCGGGAACTGCACGTCGTGCTCGCCCGCGGCGACGCTGGCGGCCGCCTTGGCGATCCGCTTCGAGAGCGTCGGCTTGAGCAGGCCGAGCTCACCGTTGACGAGCGCGGCGGCGCCCTTGATCCGGCCGAGCCAGTGGATGACCGAGGCGGGAACCGGATCGCCCGAGATCGGGAAGTTCTCGACCGCCTTGCGTGTCTCGCCACCGTAAAGAGTTTCTGGACTCATCAGTTCCTCCTCTGTCGCCGGCCGATTCTCCCCAACCCTATCCGCAGAAGGCGGCAAGCTCGCGCGCCATGCCGACCGGATCGTCGTAGGCGATCAGGTAGCCGGTGCCGGGCAGCACCCGCAGCACCGCGCCGTCGATCAGCTCGCGCGCCTCCTCGGCCACCCCGAGCGGGTGCATCAGGTCGCCGTCCGCCCACAAGAGCAGCACCGGCATCGCGAGCTGCGGGTAGAGGTCGAGCAGATCGTGCTGGGCCCCGGACGGCCAGCTCGCCGCAAAGCGGGCCCAGGAGCGGGCGCGCTGCGCATTGCCGCCGACGTCGGCGAACGCGTGGCGCACGAGGTCACGCGCGCCGGGAGCACCGCGCGAGGAGAGCCGCAGCCCGAGGTCGGGCCGGAAGATGAGCCGCACGCCGTGGGAGACCACGTGGTCCAGGCCCGGAATCGCACCGGCTCTGGCAGCGATGCGAAAGCCGCGGCGAAGCTGGCGGTGCTCGGCACGACGGTGCAGCCGGTTCGGCAGCAGGATCAGCCGGGCCGGCGCGATCTCCTCACGGGCAAGCGCATGCAGCAGGATCTCGGCGCCGAGCCCGTGACCGCCGATCAGCGGACGCGGGCCGAGCACCTCGTGACAGAACCCGGCGAGCACCTCGGCGAACCAGTCCGGTGTGTAGGGGTGGCGCGGGCGGTCCTCGGAATCTCCATGTAGCGGCAGATCCGGCAGGACCACGCGGAAGCGGTCGGCGAGACCCTCGACGACCGGCTCGAACTCCTTGTGCGAGAGCGTCGCCGAATGCAGCAGCGCCAGCGGCGGGCCGATCCCTGCCTCGCGGTAAGCGACGCGTGCGCCGTCGCGGTGATGGTAGAGCCGCAGCTTCACGCGAGGCCATCGTACGCTGACGCGCCGGCCAAGCGCACGGGGCTTCCGAGCCCGAGCCCGAGCGGGATCGCTGAAGGCGCCCTGACCGGGCGCGCTGCCCGGTCAGGCTGGCGCTCGCGCCGGCCGGGCCGCCCGCGTGCCGCGGACGACCCCCGCGCCACGGCGCTCAGTCACCGCAGTAGGGGCAGCCTCCGTGACCCTTCTCGATCGAGCGGGCCACCTGCAGGCCGTGTTCGAGCTCAAAGCTCGGGTAGCGCGCGATTGCCTGATCATGCTCGCGGCGGGCACGGGTCTGCGCGGCGTGGCCTTGGTACACCCGGACCACACCGCGGCGTATGGCGCCGGGCCGTAGACGAGTTCGAATCTGTGCGTTGGGCATCTGGTCTCCTTGGGGTGGCGTTTGATATCCGCCTCCTCTCCCCGATGTGACCAACCCTGCCCTCCCACCTCACTGCTACTGCGATGATAAAGGACCGCCCTGCTGGGCCCGTGAACATCCTGTGCAGCGCGGCCTGCCGGCTCGCTCGCCCGCCGGCGAGCCCCACCTTGTGACAGCGCCGATTCTCCCAGGCCGAGCGGGCGCGACATTGGCCCGTCGGCCAGGTTTCGCGCGCGGGGTCTGGCCGTCCGGAGGGGGAGCGCGGCGGCCCGCACCTAGAATCCCCCGGGTGTATCGCGCCGTCGACCCCAAGCGCTCCTTCCCCGAGCTCGAGCTCGAGGTGCTCGAGCGCTGGCGCGAGCGC
>PMKB01000273.1 GCA_003157595.1 Solirubrobacterales bacterium | reverse complement strand
TCTCGATCACCGACGGGCAGATATTCCTCGAGCCCAAGCTCTTCAACTCGGGCGTGCGACCGGCGATCAACGTCGGAATCTCGGTCTCGCGCGTCGGCGGTAACGCGCAGATCGCGCCGATGAAGAAGGTCGCCGGCCGGCTCAAGCTCGAGCTCTCCCAGTACCGCGACCTCGAGGCCTTCGCCCAGTTCGGCTCCGACCTCGATGCCGATACGCAGCGCACGCTCGCTCGCGGCGAGCGACTGGTCAGGGCGCTCAACCAGGGCGAGCGTCAACCGCTGGCTGTCGAGGATCAGGTGCTGCAGGTCTACGCGGCGACCGGCGGTTTCATCGACCGGATCGCCGTCGACCGCGTCCCCGAGTTCCTCGCAGATCTCGTTTCGACGGCGCACGCCCGCTTCAAGGAGCTGCGCGAGAAGATCGCCTCCGGGGACTGGTCGGATGAGACGCAGGCGGCGGTGAAGGCGGCCGTCGCCGAGTTCGCCGATGACTTCGGCTACGACCTCGACGAGGAGGGCCAGCCGCTCGACGACGCTGCGCCGTCCGGCGCCCCGTCGCCCAGCCAGGCGAGCGCACAGGAGCCGGCCGACCAGGATGGCGCCGCCGATCCGCGCGACCAGGAGCCGCCTGCGGGCGGCGAACGCGAGCCGGAGGCCGCGACGGCGTAGCCGTCGGGCGTCCTCGGAGCACTCATGGCCTCCCAGCGTGAAGTACGCACCCGCATCGCCAGCTTCAAGAACATTCAGAAGATCACGCGCGCGATGGAGGCGGTGTCAGCCGCCCGGCTGCGCCGCGCCGAGCAGCGGATCGCCGCCCTGCGCCCCTACGCGGATGCCCTGCGACGTATGACTCGCCAGGCTGCCCAGGACGCGGGCGCCGAGGTTTCCCGTCTGCCGCTGATGGCGGCGCACGAGCAGGAGAAGCGCGTGGGCATCCTGCTCGTGACGGCGGATCGCGGCCTTGCCGGCGCGTTCAACTCGCAGATCATCCGCGCCGGCCTGCGGCTCGGCACCGATGTCGAGGCCGAGCAGAAGCAGCCCGTGTGGTTCGCCTCGGGACGTCGCGGCGTCTCCTCGCTGACCTTCCGCGGCCATGCGCCGCAGGGGGCCTACACCGGTTTCACCGACCGCCCGTCCTACGCCGACGCTCGCCGCATCGCCGATGACCTGACGAGCGGCTTCGTCGATGGGAACCTCGACCGGGTCGAGATCATCTACAACGGCTACGTCTCGCCGCTGACTCAGCGAGTCACACGCGAAATCCTGCTGCCGATCTCCGAGGCCACGATCCTCGGCGAGGACGATGACGTGAGCGAGGCCCCGGACGGTCCGCGGGCGCTGGTCGATTACGAGCCCGACGCCGAGGAGATCTTGCGTGTGCTGCTGCCCGACTACGTCGAGATATCGATCTACCGGGCGCTGCTCGAATCGACGGCCTCCGAGCACGGAGCGCGGATGACGGCCATGCGCAGCGCCTCCGAGAACGCGGGCGAGCTGATCGAGGATCTGGCGCTGGAAATGAACCGTGCCCGCCAGGCCGAGATCACGCAGGAGATAATGGAAGTCGTCGCCGGCGCCGAGTCGCTGGTCTAGGACTCGAGCAAAGGAGCCAGCACCGATGGAAGCGTCCACCTCCCCGAAGCCATCACGCTCAGGCGCGCGCAAGGCACGCAGCGACACCGAGGCCGCGCCGAACGTTGGCTACATCGAGGAGATCCAGGGGGTCGTGATCGAGGCTGTCTTCCACGACAAGCTGCCCGAGATCAACCACGCGATCACCGTGCCGCGCGCCAGCGGAGCCGAGGAGGCGGAGGGCGTCTCCAGCGATGCCGATGTGCTGCTGGTCTGCGAGGTTCAGCAGCACCTCGGCGATAACCGCGTGCGGGCCGTCGCGATGGATTCCACCGACGGCCTTGCCCGGGGGGCGCAGATGACCGACACGGGTGGGCCGATCACGGTGCCGGTCGGGACGGCCACGCTCGGGCGCATCTTCAACGTGCTCGGCGAGACGATCGACGAGGGCGAGCCGCTGCCGGCGGATACCGAGCGTCGCGGGATTCATCAGCTTGCGCCGCGCGTCGAGGACCTGACGCCGACGACCGAGATGTTCGAGACCGGCATCANNATCAAGGTCGTCGACCTGCTCGCTCCCTACGCCAAGGGCGGCAAGGTCGGCCTGTTCGGCGGCGCCGGGGTGGGCAAGACGGTGCTGATCCAGGAGCTGATTCACAACCTCGCCAAAGAGCACGGTGGCCTCTCCGCGTTCTGCGGCGTCGGCGAGCGCTCACGCGAGGGCAACGATCTGTGGCTCGAGATGAAGGAATCGGGTGTGCTCGAGAAGACGATGCTCGTCTTCGGACAGATGAACGAGCCGCCGGGCGCCCGCATGCGCGTCGCGCTCTCGGGTCTGACGATGGCCGAGTACTTCCGCGACCAGGGCCAGGACGTGCTGCTGTTCATCGACAACATCTTCCGCTTCGTGCAGGCGGGCTCCGAGGTTTCGGCGTTGCTGGGGCGGATGCCTTCGCAGGTCGGCTACCAGCCGACGCTCGAGACCGAGATGGGGCAGCTGCAGGAGCGCATCGCCTCGACCCGCGCCGGTTCGGTCACCTCGATTCAGGCGATCTACGTCCCGGCCGACGACCTCACCGACCCAGCGCCGGCGTCGGTTTTCGCCCACCTGAACGCGACCACGACGCTGAGTCGCGCGATCTCTGAGAAGGGCATCTATCCCGCGGTGGACCCGCTCGACTCGACCTCGACGATCCTCAAGCCAGACATCCTGGGCGATGAGCACTTCCGCGTCGCCAACCGCGTCAAGGAGATTCTCCAGCGCTACAAGGAGTTGCAGGACATCATCGCGATCCTCGGCATCGACGAGCTGTCCGACGAGGACAAGGTCACCGTCCAGCGCGCGCGCCGGATCGAGCGGTTCCTCTCGCAGCCGTTCTCGGTGGCCGAGCAGTTCACCGGGACGCCGGGCGAATACGTGCCGATCGCCGAGACGATCCGAGGCTTCGCCGAGCTGATCGAGGGCCAGCACGACGATATCCCCGAGAGCGCGTTCTTCCTCAAGGGCACGATCGATCAGGTGCTCGAGGCGGCGAAGAAGAGCAGCTGATGGCGCGCAACCGGTTTGTCGCCGAGATCCTCACGCCGGAGGGCGAGGTCTTCAACGAGGAGATCGAGATGCTCTCGACGCGCACGACGATCGGATCGATCGGCCTGCTCGCCAACCACGAGCCGCTGCTGGCGCGGCTCGAGCCGACGGAGCTGCGCCTGTATCGCTCCGAGACGGACGTCGTCCGCTTCGCACAGGCCGAGGGCTACGTGCAGATGTCCCAGAACCATGCGCTGGTGCTCGTCGAGGAGGCCGTCGATCCGGCGCGCCTGAACGTGGCCGAGCTGACCGAGCGAGTCGAGGCGGCGCGCCGCGCGGGCGAGGCTGCGGTGCCGGGCAGCGAGGAAGCCGCGCGCGCGGATCGCGACCGCCGGCGGGCCGAGGCCTTCCTCGCGATCGCCGCCGGCGCCCACTAGTGCCGGCGCTCGCGACCTCGCGCGGCCTTCCGGCCCGGGCTCCAGCCAGAACACCTCCGGCTCCTGCATCGGCGGTAGCGCAGATGGACGCCGGGCCTCCTCGTTAAGCTTTCTAAAATGATCTGGAGACCACCGCGCGTGCGACGCCTGCTGGCGGTTGCAGTGTGCGCATGCGCGGTAGCCGTCGCGGGCGGCGGTGCCGCGTTTGCAGGCACAATCCACAGTCAGTCCAGCCCGAACTGGGCCGGCTGGGTCGCGTTGCCGGCTGCGCGCTCGCCGCGGATCGCCCGGCGCTTCATCACCGTCAAGGCCTCCTGGGTGCAGCCGTCGGCGACCTGCACGCGCGGTCGCACGACCTTCGCAGCGTTCTGGGTCGGCCTCGGGGGCTACTCCCAGCGCTCACAGGCGCTCGAGCAGATCGGCACCGAGGCGGACTGCAGCAAGCTCGGCGAGCTCTTCTACTACGCCTGGTATGAGCTGCTGCCGGGCCCGCCGATCACGATCACCGGGGTCAGGATCACCCCGGGAGACTCCGTCAGCGCGTCGGTGCACGTCAGCTCCGACAACGTGACCTTGACGCTGAAGGACCTCACGAGCGCCGCCGGGCAGTTCGTCAAACGCGCCGTGATGCGCCGTCCGCCGCCCGATACGAGCGCCGCGGAATGGATCGCCGAGGCGCCCTCAAACTGCAACGGCGACAACCACTGCCGGCCACTGCGCCTGACCAACTTCGGCCAGATCGGCTTCACGTCGGCATCGGTGACCTCGATCGGCAGCGCCGGACGTCACACCGGCCCGATCGACGATCCGGTGTGGGACAACGGCGCGATCGTCCTGAGCAGCAACGGCAGCCTCACCTACACGCCCGACGAGGAGAGCTATGCCCTGCCGAGCCTCCTGAGCCGCGCGGGCACCGCTTTCACCGTCGGCTACGGCGTGAGCGGCCCGACCGGCCCGACAGGGCCCACAGGGCCGACAGGGCCGACGGGCGCGACCGGCACGACCGGCGCGACGGCTTGACGGCCTGAGCTTTCGGCGCTGCCGCGGCGCGGACTGCCGCAGCTGACCGACGGCCCGCGGTGGGGGGGGCTCCGATAGCCTTGGGGCGGATGAATGCGGCGCGCGAACCGATCGGCGTGATCGGCACCGGTTACGTCGGCCTCGTCACCGCCGCGGGTTTTGCGGACCTCGGTAACGAGGTCTACTGCGTCGACATCGACGAGTCCAAGATCGAGATGCTCCGGCGGGGGGAGGTGCCGATCTATGAGCCAGGCCTCGCCGAGGTGATCGCGCGCAACCGCGACCGGCTGCACTTCTCGACCTCGGTCGCGCAGGCGATCGCGGGCTCGCGGCTGTTGTTCGTGTCGGTCGGCACGCCGCCGACCTACTCCGGCGACGCCGATCTCTCGGCGGTGCTGGCCGTGGTCGACGCGATGCCCGCCTCCGCCGAGCACGCGCTGGTGATGAAGTCGACCGTGCCGTGCGGCACCGGCCGCTCGATCGGGCGGATGCTCGCCGAGCAGGGCAAGGGCGAGCTGGCCTACGTCTCCTGCCCGGAGTTCCTCAAGGAAGGTTCGGCGCTCGACGATTTCGTCCGCCCCGACCGGGTGGTTGTCGGCGAAGACGGCGACGGCTGGGCGGGCAACGCCGTGGGCGAGCTGTATGCGCCACTCGGCGCGCCGCTGGTGCGCACCGACGTCGCCAGCGCCGAGATGATCAAGCTCGCCTCCAACGCGTTCCTGGCGACCAAGATCTCCTTCATCAACGAGATCGCGAACGTCTGCGAGGAGACCGGGGCGAGCGTGCTCGAAGTGGCCAGGGGCGTCGGTCTCGATCAGCGTATCGGGCCGAAGTTCCTATCCGCCGGAATCGGCTACGGCGGCTCGTGCTTCACCAAGGACGTCAGCGCGCTGAAGCTGCTCGCCGCCAACTCGGGCTACCACTTCCAGCTGCTCGGCTCGGTGATCGAGGTCAACGAACTGCAGAAGCGGCGCGTGGTCTCCAAGCTGACGCGCCGGCTCGACTCGCTGGCAGGCAAGCGGATCGGCCTGCTCGGCCTCGCCTTCAAGCCGAACACCGACGACATGCGCG
>PMKB01000216.1 GCA_003157595.1 Solirubrobacterales bacterium | reverse complement strand
CGCGAAGTCGAGCGGATCCTCCTTCAGGTCGTCACCGTCTGAGCCTTCGCCCTGATCCATCGAGTCGACGTCACGGCGCGAGAGGGCGCCGTAGTCGCGATCGCGACGCACACGGAAGTAGACGTCGCCGCCGGCGACATAGGCGTAGCCGTTGGCCAGCAACGCCTCGATCTCCTCGACGATCGCCGGGATCGACTCGCTCGCCAGCGGCTCGTGGTCGGGCCGGCCGAGCTCGAGCCGATCGGTGTCCGCAAAGTAGGCGGCCGTCAGCGCGGCCGCCAGCTCGATGCTCGAGCCTCCCGCAGCGGCGGCGTAGATCTTGTCGTTGACATCGGTCACGTTGATCACCAGGCAGACCGCGTAGCCGGCGTGCTCGAGAAAGCGCTTCAGCAGGCTGAAGACCACGAACGGGCGGGCGTTGCCGATGTGGATGCGCGAGTAGACGGTCGGTCCGCAGGCGTAGATCCCCGCGCGGCCCGCCTCGCGCGGCTCAAACGCCCTCACCGTGCGGGTAGCGGTGTCGTAGAGGCGAAGCTCAGCGTCCATCCGAGCTCGGCGTCCTAACCGTCCACGGTCACGATCGCCAGCGCCGCCACGCCCTCGCGGCGCCCGACGAAGCCGATCGCCTCACCGGTCGTCGCCTTCACGTTGACGGCCGAGGCGTTCAATGCGAGCGCCCGCGCGAGCCGCGCGCGGATCCGCTCCCGCGCGCCGCCGAGCTTCGGCGTCTCGAGCGCCAGCGTCGTGTCGACGTGGACGATCGTGTAGCCGGCAGCGCGCACGAGCGCAACCGCGACCACCAGCAGCTCGATCGAATCGGCGTCGCGGTAGCGCTCGTCGCTATCGGGGAAATGGATGCCGATGTCGCCGAGCCCGGCCGCGCCGAGCAGCGCGTCGATCACCGCGTGCGTCAGCACGTCGGCGTCCGAATGGCCCTCCAGGCCCAGCTCGCTCTCCAGCTCGACGCCGCCGAGCACGAGCGAGCGTCCGGCGACCAGCCGGTGGGAGTCATAGCCGATGCCGGCGCGCACGGTCACGGCCCGAGCGGCTCCAGCCGCCGCTCGCGCCGCTCGAACACCGCGAGCTCGCGCACGCCGAGCTGCTCGAGCAGTTCGAGCGCCTCCGCGTAGGCGTAGCCGACCTGCTCGGGGACGTGCGCGTCGCTCGAGAGCGCGATCGGTGCCCCCGCCTCGAGCGCGCCAGCGAGGAACGCCGGCGAAGGATAGATCTCGCCGACCGGCTTGCGGAGCCCCGCGGTCGACACCTCGACCGCAATCCCGCTCTCCGCGATCGCCTCGAGCGCGGGCTCGTAGTAGCGCCGCGGATCGCCTGGCGGCGTCGGGCGAGCGCTGCCCCACATCTTGACCAGGTCAGGGTGGGCGAGGATGTCGAAGAGGCCGCTGCCCGCGGCTGCCGCCAGCGTCTCGAAGTAGCGCCGCCAGACGTCCTGCGGGCTGCGCCCCGAGGCCCAGATGTCGAAGCGGTCGAAGTCGACGGCGAGATCGCCGAGGAAGTGCACCGAGCCGACGACGTAGTCGAGCTCGCAACGTTCGATCAGGGTCTGCGTGCGGTCCTCGCGCCCAGGCACGAAGTCGACCTCCAGCCCCAGGCGCAGGTCGGTCGACTCGCGCACGAACTCGCAGTAGGCGTAGATGTCGTCAAGCGCCTGCTCACGCCAGAACGGGTGGTCCCAGATGTCGAGCGACTGCTGGAAGCGATGGATGTGCTCGGATACCCCCAGCTCGGCGATCCCGGCCGCGGTCGCAACCTCACGGTAGCGCTCGACGTTGGCGGCGTTGAATGCGCCGGCGAAGGTGTCGCCGACGCCGTCGGGGCGCAGGTGGACGTGGTAGTCGGTGAGCATCGCTCACCGATTCAATCAACTCGCGCGGCGAGCAGCTGCTCGGCGAGCCGCAGGTCGCGCACCGTGGTCACCTTGAGGTTCTCGGCCGGCGCCGCCACGACTCGCACCCGCCCGCCGCCACGCTCGATCAGCCACGCCTCGTCGGTGGCCGCCGCGACGAGCTCCGCGGGCATCGCCAGCGCCCGCTCGAGCGCCGAACGCGTGAACACCTGCGGCGTCTGCACAGACCACAGATGCGAGCGATCCAGCGTGCGCACCACGATCCCCGCGGCGTCCGCCTCCTTGATCGTGTCGGTGACCGGCGCCGCGGCGATCGCGCAGTCGACTCCGTCCAGCGCCGCAAGCACCGTCTCGATCAGGCGGGCGGTGACCAGCGGACGCGCGCCGTCATGCACCAGCACGACCTCTTCGCGGGTCGAGGCCGCCGCGCGCGCCGCCCGCACCGACGCCGCCCGGTGCTCGCCACCGACAACGCCGACGCACCCCGCCGGCGCCGGCACTCCGGCGGGCAGCGCGACCACGATCTCGGTGACGGCGCCGACCGCGCGAAGCGCCGCAACGCTGTAGTGCAACATCGGCTGACCACCGAGCTCGACAAGCGTCTTGGGCCCGGCGGACCCAAGACGCTCCCCTCGTCCGGCGGCCACGACGAGCGCGACCGCCACCTCTCAGTTTCCCCCCCGCAGCGTCAGCGCCCGCCGGCCACGGCGTCGCCGCTCGGCGAGCGCGACAGCAGCCCGTCGAGGTACTCCTCGGCCTCGGTCTCGTCCTTGTCGAGCGCGTACATCAGCTCCGAGGCGAGGATCTTCTTGGCCCGCGTGTACATCTGCTTCTCGCCGCTCGAGAGGCCCTTCTCGTTCTCGCGCAGCGCCAGGTTGCGGACGACCTCCGCAAGCTCGTAGATGTCACCGGTCTTGATCTTGTCGCGGTTGTGCTTGAACCGCCGGTTCCAGTTCTTCGGCATGTCCGAGACGTCGTCACGGAGCACGTTGAGCACCTTCTCGACGGTCTCCTCGTCGATCACGCGACGCAGACCGGCCAGTGCGGCGTTCTCCGTCGGGACCATGACGGTCATGTCGTTGTGCAGGATCTTGATCGTGAGGTACTCGCGACGCTCGCCGAAAACCTCCTTGATCTCCTTGGCCTGCACCTGCCCGGCACCGTGGTGCGGGTAGACCACGTTGTCGCCGAGCTCGAATTCGATGTACTCGCCCCGCACGGTGACCTCGATGTCCACGTCGAGATCGACGTCCGCGTCGAGTTCGTCGTCGGCGTCGTCCACGTCCGCGTCCGCGTCCGCTTCAACGCCCGCTTCAGCGTCCGCGTCAGCCTCGGCGTCGAGTTCGGCCTCGATCTCGGCACCGGGGTCCAGTTCGTCCTCCAGCAGGCGTGCTTCGACTGTTCCGGGAATGATGTCCTCCTTGGCTTGCACGCCCGACATGCTTGGCGGGCGAGACGATTTCACGTTTGCAGATAGCGGTCCACGAGGTTGATCTCCTGCAACCGGCGAAGGCCCTCGCGGATGTCCTTCGCACGGATCTCCCCGACCCCGTCGACAGCCTCGAGCTCAGCGTCGCTTGCTGCGAGCAGGTCATCGAACCCACCGAAGGTGCGCACGATGTTCGCGACGATCAGCTTTGGCAGGCGCGGGATGCGCCCAAGAATGCGGTAGCCACGCGGCGCCACCGGATAGTCCAGCGTGTTGAGCTTGCGGTCGTAGCCGAGCAGCTCGGCCAGCCGTCCGAAGTCGAGCAGATCCTGATGGCCGAGCCTGCCGATCGACTCGAGCACGGCGGCGAGCTGTTCGTCGCCGTCGCCGGCGATGTAGTCGTGCACGAGCGCGGCCTTCTCGGCGGCGGTGCCGAGCATCGTCTCCTCGAGGTGCATCTCGATCAGCCGGCCCTCGCTGCCCAGCTCGACGATGTGGCGCTCGATCTCGACCGCCATGCGCGTCGTCATCTCACCGCGCTGAAGCACGGTGAGGACGTCGTGCAGCGTGCCGCCGCCCTCGAACTCGAGCGCCGTCAGGCGCGTCAAGACCTGGTCCAGGCGAGCGCGGTACTTGTCGAGCGTCGCGAGCGCCTGGTTGGCCTTCGCCAGCACGACCGGAATGTCCTCGAGGATGTACTTGACGGAGCCGACGTAGAGCGAGATCACCTCGCGGCGCTGGG
>PMKB01000329.1 GCA_003157595.1 Solirubrobacterales bacterium | reverse complement strand
GAAGGCCTGATCGACGGTCCCCGCGCGGCGAGCCTGACGGAGGACTTCGCCGCGAACACGATCGAGGTCGCGGGGCCGCTGGCGCGGGAGATTTCGTCGCGGCGCTTCTACACGACATCGTCTTGCGGGGTCTGCGGCAAAGGCGCACTCGAGGAGGTCGCAGTGCACGCCCCACCGATCGAGGGCGGGCCGAGCGTGGCGCGCGAACTGCTCGCCAGGTTGCCGGAACTCCTCCACCAACCAGGCTTCGAACGGACCGGGGGATTGCACGCCACCGGGCTGTTCGATGCGTCGGGGAAGCTCGAGTTTGTGCGCGAGGACGTCGGGCGCCACAACGCGATGGACAAGGTGATCGGCGCCGCGCTGCTCGCCGGCCGCATACCGCTACGCGACTCGATCCTGTGCGTCAGCGGCCGGCTGGCGTTCGAGCTCGTGCAGAAGGCGGCCGTCGCCGGGGCGCCGATCCTCGTCGGCGTCGGGGCGCCGACCTCGCTCGCGATCTCGCTCGCCGCTGACCGCGGGATGACGCTCGCCGGGTTCGCGCGCGGCGGCGGGAGGGTGAATGTCTACAGCGGCGCCGAGCGCGTGCTCGGTTAGCCGCCGACGTAGGACATCTCGAGCTTCGGCGCGCGCGAACAGGCATGTGTCGCGCCGGCCCTCGGCGGACAGGCGCGCACGCGCGCAGGTCGCAAGAATGGCGCGCCGACCGAGTGGATGAAGCCGATCTGCCGGTGCCGTCGCTCGGCCATGTCGAGCACACAGTGGTCGTTGCCCCCCCGGCGGAGGACCATGTTGATCTTGACCGGCACGAGATCCGCAAGTCGCGCAACGGGCGCGACAGCCGGTCCAGCGTTGGCGTCATCCTCCGCTGAGCGTAGCTGTCCCGTTCACCGTTGCGACACGCGAAAGGCCGTCCATGACGAGAGATGAGTGGATCGATATGTTCTCCCGGGAGATCGGCGTACAGGCGCCTTCGGACGATGAGGTCGAGTCGTTACTGGCGCTCGCTGGGGTTGCCGCACACGCTTCAGAGCGCACCGCCGCGCCCCTGTCCTGCTGGCTGGCCGCGCTCGCGGGCCGCTCGCCCGGCGAGGCGCTCGCCGTGGCCAAGCGCCTCGCCGGCGACTAGCCCGGCGTGACCGCCTCGCCGAGCCGGACCTGTCCCGTTCGATGACCTCGCCGTAGATGCCAAAGGCGAGCGGCTCGGTCGTCGCGAGGCCGACGCGGTAGAAGCAACGGTTGTCTGCGACTCCATCGTGGTCCAGCCGGACGGACTTGCGCCGTCCTATGCGCAGGCCTTGACGGGGGTTCTCGCGCGGCTCACGACGACGGCCAGCGTCGCATCGTACGGCTGGGGTGATCCGTTCCAGGAGCAGCCCGATCCTCGCGGCGCGGTGACCGGGTTGGGCTCGCCCGATCAGCCGGCAGCGAACTCGCGCTCTGCCCGCTGCAGGTCGTCCGCGGAGTTCACGTTGAGGCAGAGTCGGCGCGGATTCGGCAGGTGGTCGATCGCGAGCGCGTGGGCGCCGATCTGCTCGAGGGCGGCGATTGCGGATGTGCGCTCCGAGAGTGCGGCGAGTAACCATGGAAGGTCGCTCGCCGCATAGCGCGCCAGTAGAGGCTGGAGCACACCGTCCGCCTGCACAGCGGCCGAGCGCTGCTGCGCCGCTAGCAGAGCCAGGAGCTCGGCGGTCAGGAACGGCATGTCGCAGGCGATCGCGAGGATGTCGCGGCCGGCGGCGTACTGGACCGCCGCGACTATGCCAGCGAGCGGGTGCTGCGGCTCGTCAGGCTCGATCACGACCTCACAGTCGAGCGGCGGTAGCGGCGAGCGGACCTTGGCGACGACGATCACGTCGAAGCCGGCGGCGCGCGCCGCCGCGAGCGGATAGCTGATGAGCGGCCGCCCGGCGAGCAGCGCGGTCGGCTTGGCACCGCCGAGGCGCCGGCCGGCGCCGCCGGCGAGGACCGCGGCGAGAGGTCCGTCGCTCACCACCGCAGTCTCGCAGCGCGGGCCGAAGGTGCCGCTCGGTCCTCGTCCTTGATCTAGCATTCACCAAGAGGTACCTTGTAGCGCATGGATGCGTGGGGCCGTGGCAGCGCGCTGTCGCAGCTGCGCCGTGGCGTCGTCGAGTACTGCGTGCTGGCGCTGCTGCGCGACGATGAGCGCTACGGCTTCGAACTCGCAAAGATGCTCGGCGACCTCGGCGGTCTTGTCACCTCGGAAGGCACGATCTATCCGCTTCTTGGTCGACTGCGCCGCGACGGTGCAGTCGAAACGACATGGCGCGAATCGGCCAGCGGGCCGCCTCGCCGCTACTACCGACTCACCCACCAGGGCCGCAGCACGCTCGATGAGTTCACCCTCGAGTGGCAGCGGTTTCGCGATGGCGTCGACCACGTCCTCGCCGAAAGGACCACGACATGACCCGGCGAGGATCGCGCGTGGCACTTCTACGTGGGCAACGCGGCTCGTCGCAAGAGCACGGCGCCACGGTGCGATCGTCTCGCGCATCGCCGCCGACTCGGGCTCGACGACGACGAGCTTGATCAGCGCCGAGGAATCCAGTTAGGCGACGCCGAGCGCCGAGCCCGCTTCACTCACCGCGCACCGTGTTTCGTGTGCGCACCAGCCGGCGTCGATCGCGTCAACTCGAGCGCGCTGACGTATCTCAGCGGTCGCGAGCGGCCCGCGGCGAGCACGATGGTCACCGAGGCGATCAGGCGCTCCTTCTTGGCGAGGAGCTTGCGGCCGGCGGGGGTGAGTGTCGCGGTCACCGTGACAGCGCCCCTGGCTGTGATCCGGAAGGGGAACCGGCTGAGGAGCTTGCTGTGCTTGGCCGCTGCCGCGCGCGGGTAGCGCAGGGTGCCGCTGCCGTGGCATGCGGTTGAGCATTCGATTTCCATCGTCACCTTGGTGCCTCTGATCAGCGCGTAGGCCGGGGCCTCGATCGGGATCCTGCTGTCGAATCCGCAGTCCACGCGCGAGCAGGCGCGGCTTGCGCCGCCGCCGCCGCCCGGGGCTGTTCTGCCTCCCGGCTCGCCGGAGGCTCCGCCGGCGCCGGGTGTGCCAGCGCTCAGCGCGACAGCGACCGGGTTGTTGATGGCCCCCGTCTCGCCGACGCGAATGCTCGTCAGCGACTGCAGTTGCACGGCGCCCCCGCCCGCGCCGCCCGCGCCGCCCGCACCGCCCGCGCCGGTCTTGCCGCCCGCGCCCGTGGTGGTGCCGCCCGCGCCTCCCGCACCGCCCGTACCCGGCGGGCCGGCCTTCTGGAGCACGACCGTGCCTGTCACGGGTAGGACCGCGGTGGCCTGCGGGGTCAGGGTCAACGTG
>PMKB01000326.1 GCA_003157595.1 Solirubrobacterales bacterium | reverse complement strand
CCTACGTTGGTGTCGCCGACGTGTACGCGACAACCTCGGCGCCGTGGACATGGGCGAGCTCGAGCACGCCCGCGCTCCTCACGGCATCCGCAAACAGCAACAGCGGCCCGCAGCTCGGCGCGTCCGTCGGCATCTCCGCGAACGGAAACACCGTCGTAGCTGGCGCTCCCTACCAAGGCACCTCCGCGCAGGGCGCCGTCTACGTGTTCACGACCTCAGGCTCGTGGACAACCAGGAACCAGACAGCCACGCTCACAGCCGGCGACGGCGGCGGCTCCGACCTCCTTGGCTGGTCGGTCGCGGTCGACTCGAGTGGCGACACGGTCGCTTCCGGCGCGTACAACCACTTTGTGACTCCGAGCGACCGCCCCGGCACGATCTACGTGTACACCACGACCGGGACGTGGACGACAACAAGCACGCCGACCGCGGAGCTGAACGCAGCTGCCACCGGGGACGAGCAGGGGTGGTCGGTCGCGATCGACTCCAGTGGCGACACGATCGTTGGCGGCGCTGTCCTCGCCTCGCCGTGCACCGCGCTTGGGACCGTCGATAACGGCGCGGCGTACGTGTACACGGAGCCCGCAGGTGGTTGGGTCAATACGACCCAGGCCAATGAGCTGGCAGCCAGCGACCCCAACAACAGCGACGAGTTCGGCGTCGCGGTCGCGGTTTCAGGCGCGACGATCGTCGTCGGCGCGGACCATCACCCCGCGGGCTCCGAGACCGCCGATCACGGTGCTGCATACATATTCACCAACGGCGGCGTCTCCACCACGAACTGCGGGGCCTCAACGCCAACACCGACGCCGACACCCACGCCGACGCCGACGCCGACGCCAACCGTGATCGTCCCCACGGCCCAGGTTGCATCCGTCTCCGGCGGCCACGGCGACATCGCCGTGGCAATCTCCTGCACGGCGGGCGGCACGGCATGCCCGGAAGTGAGCGTGCAGGCAACGGTCACCGAGCACCTCAAGGGCAGCAAGATCAAGGCGATCAGCGCCACGAGCGGCAAAAAGACGCCGAAGCCCAGGACGAAGCAGGTCGTGATCGCCACCGCCGGCACCATGCTCTCGGCCGGCGCAACAAAAACGATCACGATCAAACTCAACGCGACTGGGCTGGCGCTGCTCAAGAAGTTCGGCAAGCTCAAGGCGATCGTGACCGTCCGCTCGGGCGGAAAAACGATCGATACGGTCACGGTCACAGTGCAAAAGGCGGCCAAGCCGAAGAAGAAGAAAACAGCCCGCACCGCAGGCGGTCCCCTACGGCGGACATGAGGCTCCGCTCAGCTACCAGACCGGGACGCCCCGGTGGAGGCCGGTAGCCAAAGCGCGCGATCACCTCTGGGCTGGCATGCAGATCGCTCGCTCGGCATTCATACCGTCGACTGTCACCGCCGAGAAACAGAAACAGATGGGACGAAGCTGCCGACCGCCGCGCATGGGGCAAGTGCCACCCAGACTGACGCCTCCTCCTGTGCGCCGAAGCGGGCAGCCACCGCGAAAATCGCAGCGGGCCCCCTCCGAACGATTTCCGAGCGCGCCGCTCGAGATCGAGCTCACGCTCGCTCGCACCGGCCGATGCGGGAACACTCACGTCGTCGACCGCCCGACCTGGTGCTCGTCCGAAGGGGGCGTGTGAACGAGCGCCTTCGACAGGCCTGCTTTCAAACCGACGGACGATTGCGCGCTGTTCGTCAGGCGTCCCCGGGGCGGCGCGACACCACGGTTTTCAGCGACGTGCGGAGTGGCACCGTTACCGTCGAACCCGAGGTCCTCACCGCGGCCGAGTCAGGGCTGTGCCCGACGATCGGCCGTTCATCGTCGCGAAGCGGCGGGCCTTATTGCGAGCTAGCGCTTGATGCGGAAGGTTATCGCTATTGGACGGCCAGGTTTCCCGGCAGCTGCGGGGGTCGCGACAAGCGTGTAGTTGCGAGCCGGCAGCTTGTGGCCGTTCAGGCAGCCACTGAAGCGGAAGGTGTTGGCGCCGGCCGTCCCGGCCTGCGTAAAGCTTCCCAGCGTAACGACGCGCACACACGACTGGGCGTGGGCATTTTTGTGGGTCTGGGCCACGCACCGTGTCTTGCCGTTCACCTGCTGCCTGCGTCCCGGGACGCTGCGCTGGATAGCGAAGCTCACAGTCGCGGCGACGTCGAGCTGATAAGAGAGCTCCCCGCCCTTGCGCGAGGACGGCTGAACGATGACACTCGGACCGCCCGGCGCAGCGACAAATATGTGCGGCGTGATCGCCAAGGAACTGAGCGTCGGCGTGCCGGCGCCGCCAGTTCCACCAGCGCCGCTTCCTGATCCACCACCACCGTTCCCGCCAGTCCCGGCGCCCGCACCCTGCGCTCGGACGAAGTGCGTGATTCCCTCCGGCGAGGTCACATACACCGACCCTCCGTCAGGGCTCACAGCGACGGCGTCTGCACCGCTCAACGACTTCGCGGGCTCTGCGATGCACCCCGGGACAGAAGCATCGGACATGCACCCCTGGAAGGTCAGCTGCCCCTGCGGCGCGACGCTGAACCACGACAACGCGGTCGCCGAGACGACGTAGACCAACCGACCGTCCGGGCTGGCCGCCACCGCGTCAGCTCCCGACAAAGGAGTACCGCTCTGCGGGCCCTTCGTGCAGGCGCCACCCGATCCGTCGTCGCTGACGCAACCGTCGAAGCTCAGCAGCCCGGTCCCTGTCGGATCGGCATAGAAGTGCGACACACCAACGCCGGAGGCGACGTACACCGAAGCGCCGTCGGGGCTCACGGCCACTCCACCTGCATTGTTGAGCGGGGCACCATTCGCAGACACCTTCGTACAACCGTTCGTGCCGCTGTCACTCAAGCACCCCACGAGCTTCGTAATCCCCCCGCCGCTCGACGGCAGGGCCGAGAACTGCAGGATCGTGCCTTCATCGATTGAGAGCCCACCGTATTGTCCCGCCGTGACATACACAGCCGAGCCGCTCGGATTGACCGCCACCGCGTTCGGAAGTGAGAGCGGGCCGGTGAGGGCGGGCGGCGTCCCGGGGAGCGCGGCGCAGCTGCCTGACGACCCGCTGTTGCTCAAGCACCCATCCCAGTTCAACTGCCCCCCGACAGGGTCGGCGAACAGGTGCCCCACCGTCCCGTCGGTCGACAGAAGATCAGTCGAGCCAAGCGACGTGAAGTAGACCGAGCTGTTCGGAGCAGAACCGTTCGGGCTCACCGCCACAGCGGTCGGGAAACCGAGCGGGCTACCGCCCCCTGATGGGCCCTTGATGCACGATCCGCCCGATCCGTCGCTGCTCACGCACGCATCCCACTTCAGCTGGCCCTGGGTGGTGTCGGCGAAGAAATGCGACAACGTGCCGGACTTCAACGACGAAACGTAGACAGATCCGCCGTTCGGACTCACCGCCAATCCCGACGGGTCCTGGAGTGGCGTCCCGCTGCCAGGGATGTCGGCGCATCTCCCGCCCGTCCCGTCGTTGCTGACGCATCCGTCGTAGGCGAGCTTGCCCCCCGCTCCCGTGAAGAAATGGCTCACGAAGCCCAAGTAGTTGGCGTCCTGGGACTCATAGCCCGTGGTGTAGACCGACCCGTTGCGGCTCACGACCACGCCGCGGGCGTTCTGCAACGGGTTACCGGGCACGGCTGTACATCCCGCCCCGGAGCCGAAGCAGGCATCGAAGGACAACTCGCCCACGGCGCCAGCACCGGCCGGCAACGCCAACGCGACGGCTACGACGCTCAGGAGCACGAGCACGGCCCGGATGCGTGCCCCGCGGCAGCTCGGCGGCCGACCCCTCCGCGAGCGCTCGTTCGCGTATGAAGACACCCTGCTCGAATCCATCGCTTACCCCCGTCCGTCCACGCCAAGCACGGCTAAAGCACGGCCTTCGCAGGGATCGGAAACGAATCCTGCGCCAGCTGCGTCGCGCAGGCTATCGCGCCGGCACTGCTCGCGCAACCGCCGTTGATGCGTGATTGTGCCGCCGGCGGTCTGCCGACGGTCTGGCGTCCGCGGTCACCGTCGTCTTCAGGCGGGCACCGTGATCGCTGCCGTGCCCCAATCGGGCTTGCCCACGCCGCTCGTCCCGGCCTCGCGCATGAGCCGCCCAACGCGCTGCAGCGACCCGAGGTCATCCCAAAGTGCGACTCAGCGCCAACATGCCCCGACCGGTACACCTTCAGGTTCTCGGCGCGGATCTCCAGATCCACTCGCTCCACCGACGCCAGCCGCGCTCTCGCAGCCACCGCAACAAGGGCGAAGGCTCACGCCGCACCGGCCGATCGCTCCAACATTGAAAAGCAAGCGCGTCGATGAGGGTCTCCGACGCTCTCGCTACGGACGACGGATGAAAGTCAAGGG
>PMKB01000067.1 GCA_003157595.1 Solirubrobacterales bacterium | reverse complement strand
ATACGACGGTACATGTCCTCGAAGCCCTCGCCATACGCCTCGTCATACGGGATCAGGGAAATGCCCGACTGCGATCCGACGATCTCGACTATCCGCCTGGCCAGGTCGATGATCGATATCTCGTCGGTGGCGCCCACGTTGAACACCTTTCCATAGGCGTTTTCCTCCTTCATCAAGCCGAGCAGCGCCGCAACGACGTCTAACACATGGCAGAAGCAGCGCTTCTGCTGGCCATCGCCGAACACCGTCAGCGGCTCATCAGCGAGCGCCTGGCTCACGAGCCTTGGCACGACCATTCCGTAGCGTCCGGTCTGCCGGGGTCCCACCGTGTTGAACAGGCGCACGACCGTTGTCGGAAGCGCGCGCTCACGCCAGTAGGCCATGGCGAGAAACTCGTCGATGGCCTTCGAACAAGCGTAGGCCCAGCGACCCTTATCGGGGGCGCCCATTTGCATGTCGCCGTCCTCCCTGAACGGCAGGGCCTGGCTCTTCCCGTAAACCTCGCTCGTCGAAGCGATCAGGACCGGCCTCTTCTTCTTGCTGGCGTGGGCAAGAACGACCTCGGTGCAGTGAAGATTCGTCTCGATCGC
This sequence comes from Solirubrobacterales bacterium, assembly GCA_003157595.1. Lineage (GTDB taxonomy): Bacteria > Actinomycetota > Thermoleophilia > Solirubrobacterales > Solirubrobacteraceae > Palsa-513. The sequence goes on along the minus strand of PMKB01000067.1, from coordinate 2,040 downwards.
TCGCACGGGGCTGCTGACGACCAGCTGCACGCCCACTGCGGCTGCCAAGTGCACCACGATGTCCGCTTCGTCGACGAGCTCTGCGACCACATGGTGGTTCGACGCGGAGTCGATCGTGTACTCGAAGCGCGCATGGTTCCTGAGGTGGCAGACGTTCTCGATTGAACCGGTCGAGAGGTCGTCCNNGCGGGAATCGAACCACTGCCGCCCGCCGAGGCCTGCGAACTCGACGCCTCCAGCACAGCCGGAGGCAGCGCGGACGGCTTCGGCGCCTTACCGAGATGCTTCCGCGCGCCGGCCCTCGAAGAGCCGACGCGGTGGTCGACCTTGGCAGCGGGCGAGCCTGAGCCTGACCGAGGCGAGCTCCGGGACGCAGCCGGCTCGATACCCGCACCGAACGGCGCACCGGCTGAACTGCCGCTCGAGGTGGATACGCCCCCGATCTGGCGTGCCTGACTGAGCGGGATCGCGTACTCCTTTGCCGCAGGCGATCCCGGATCGATGTGAACACCCGGAGAGCCCGCCGTCCCGCCCTGCGCGCTCGCCGTCGAGCAGCTGAACGCGAGCAGCGCCAACATGCCAGCCATGGTCGAGCCTACAAACCCACGCACTTGCTGGACGATAACGGTTCGACGAGCGGGTGCGCGTTCAGCTAGCTAGCCCAAGGGCCGAGCGTGGATTCAGCGCCAGCCCCGTCAGCGTCGGATCGCGTGGATTGAGGGCGTGAGCTCGGAGGTAGTCGCGCTTGGCCTCTGTTAGTTTCCGCTCCCGCACTGCGATGTCGCCAAGCAATGTCCACGTGACGAAGTTATCTGGTTCTCGGGCGAGCNNGTGCAGTGCGCGACCGCCGCGGCGGTCGCCTGGTCAAAGCGTGCGAGCGCGGCCGACTTGACGTAGTACGTCTGAACGTTGTCCGGGTCGATGTCAAGCGAGCGGTTTGCGTCTGTGAGCACCGCCGCAGGGTGAGCAGCGATCTCGTTCTCCGCGCGCAACAGATAGATCTCGGCAAGCCCTTCCCGGCTGAGGCTTCCGCCCGCCACGATCAGTGTCACGATCACCGCTGAGGCCCCCAGCGCAAGCGCGGACCTACCGACAAGCACACGTTCGAGACGGGAACGCGCAGCGCCTCGCTGGACACGATCCGGTCGGCGTCGCGGCCAGAGCAACACGGCGCCACCTGCCAGCGCTATCGCCGTGAGTCCAGGGAGAAGCTGCATCCAGTCGACGCTCGCTTGAACCAGCCACGCGACGAACACTCCTGCGCCGCCCACCATCAGCGCCTGTGATGAGGGAGAGCGAGTGGCCTGGCGCCGCATACGCACGGCACCCCAACCGACGCCTGCGATGAACGCCGCGAGCAGAAGCGCCCCGACGAGGCCCAACTCGGAGAGGGCCTGCAGTTCGATCGAGTGCGGCTGTTCGATGTCCTCAGTCGTGGCTCGCAGCTGGTAGTAGAAGACAGGGTAGTTACCAGCACCCACGCCAAGCAACGGGTGCGCTAGCCAAACGTGCCAGGCGATTCGCCAGTAGTCGTAGCGGTTGCCCGCGCCGGAGAGGAGCCTCGACTGGTTGCCCACAGAAGACCCAACACCGCTTTCGCCTGGTGCGGCCAGATGAGTGAAAGCCTGCCACTGGTTGCGAACATCACGCTCGATCCGGTTGGCGGAACCGGCTGCCACCGCGAGAGCCAGTACGACGGGAAGTACGAGCAACCACGATCCCGCAGTCGTAGCCCGCACCGCCAACGCGGGCCTACGACGAACGCGCTGCCAGCCGGCGGTGAGCAGCGCCCATGCTGTGCCCGCCGCCAAGGCGCTAAGCAACGCAGCGCGCCCGCCGGCGTGAGCCGTTCCGGCCGGTATCACCCCTCCGACTCCCCGGTCGTAGATCTGCAGGAGGTCGGGACCTGCGGCGGCCAGCGCGGCGGCCACTACAAGCAATCCGTAGGCGCGCCGAATGCGGCCCGGGGCGAGTGCGAGGACGACGATCAGCGATCCGAGCATCGCGAGAGCGGTGCCACGCGACTGCGACAGCAGAGCG
>PMKB01000231.1 GCA_003157595.1 Solirubrobacterales bacterium | reverse complement strand
CTCACGAACATCCTGCGCGACGTGCGCGAAGATGCCGAGCACGGACGCACGTACCTGCCGGCCGAGGACCTCGCGCGCTTCGGTGCCCCGAGCCCACAGACGATCGGTCCGCTGGTCGCCTTCGAGGCCGCGCGGGCACGCGAGTGGTACGCCCGCGGGCTGGAGCTGACCGCGCTGCTGGATCGCCGCAGCGCGGCCTGCGTGCTCGCGATGAGCGGCATCTACCGTCGTCTGCTCGACCGCATCGAAGCGGACCCGCAGGCGATCCTGCAAACGCGCGTCGCGCTCTCGGGCGCCACCAAGCTCGCGGTGGTGGCGCGCAGCCTGCTCGGAGCCGGCAGGTGAACGTCGTCGTCGTCGGAGGGGGCGTGGCCGGAATCGTCGCGGCGCTCGACTGCGTCGCGGCCGGTGCGACGGTGACGCTGGTCGAGGTGCGCCCACGACTCGGTGGCGCCGCCTACTCGGTCCGAGGCGATGATTTTTGGATCGACAACGGCCAGCACGTCTTCCTTCGCTGCTGCCCGGCCTATCGCGGGCTGCTTGCGAAGCTCGGCAGCGAGTCGCTGGTCGAGTTGCAGCCGCGGCTGGACATTCCCGTGCTCGCACCCGGCCGCCCGCCGGCGAGGCTGCGCCGAAGCGGCGCGCGCCCGCCGCTGCACTTGGCCGGCGCACTTCTGCGCTATTCGCATCTCTCGCTGCGTGAGCGGATCTCAGCGGGGCGCGCCGCGCTCGCGCTCGGCCGCCAGCCGCTCGACGACTCGCGCACGCTCGGCGATTGGCTGGCCGAGCACGGTCAGAGCCCGCGAGCGATCGCCGCGTTGTGGGATCTGATCGCGCTGCCGACCCTGAATCTGCCGGCGGCCGAGGCGTCGCTGGCCCTCGGTGCGTTCGTGTTCCAGCAGGGCCTGCTCGGAGATGCCGCGGCGGGCGATGTCGGCCTCCATCGCGCCCCGCTGCAGCAGATCATCGGCGATCCGGCCGCGCGAGCACTGGCGCGCGCAGGCGTCACCGTTCACCTGCGGTGGCCGGCCCAGCGCGTCACCTCGATCGGCGGCCGCTTCGCCGTCGTCGGAGCGAACTCCTGGATCGGCGCGGATGCCGTGGTCATCGCCGTGCCCCACGACCGGGCGGCGGCGCTGCTGCCGGCAACGGCGCTGCATGGCGCGGCGTGGCCCGGCGCGCTCGAATCCTCGCCGATCGTCAACCTCCACCTCGTCTACGACCGCCGCGTCTTTGAGCACCGCTTCGCGGCGGGCGTCGACACGCCCGTGCAGTATCTCTTCGACCGCACCCCGCCGGAGTGGACCGAGCGCCAGTATCTCGCCGTGTCGTTGTCCGGCGCGCGCGCGCAGATGGGCATGAGCACGGCCGCACTGCGCGAACGCTACGTCGCGGCGATCGCCGAACTGCTGCCGGGCGCCCGCGAAGCTCGCGTCGAGAGCTTCAGCGCCACCAAGGAGCACGCGGCAACGTTCCGCGCCGTGCCCGGCACCGCGGCGCTGCGCCCCGCCGCGGCGACAGCCGTCGAGGGTCTCGTGCTCGCCGGCGCGTGGACTGCGACGGGCTGGCCAGCCACGCTGGAGAGCGCTGCGTTGAGCGGCCATGCCGCCGCCGAGGTGCTGCTGGCGCAGCGCTGAGGGCGAGCCGTCCTACGGCGCGAGGTCGAGCATCGCGAGGTCGAGCATCGCGAGCAACTCCTCGCGGCGCAGCCCGGCGACCCGGATGAGCTTGTTTCGAGCGCGCTCGCCTTGGATCACCTCGACGCGCGAGGGAGCGACGCCTGCCCGGCGCGCGATCAGCCGGCACAGCGCCCGGTTGGCATCGCCATCGACCGGGGCCGCGCAGACGCGTGCCTGCAGGACGCCGTCGCGAATCCCGATCAGCTCGTTGCGCGAGGAGCGCGGCTGCAGGCGAACCTCGATCCGTGCCTCATCCATCGGCAGAATCTAGCTCTGACGCGCCCTCCGTACGACTGATCGGTTAGGCTCGCGCCGTGTTCCACGCCCTCGTTGCCGCCGCCGTCTTCCACGACGCCAGCAAGACGCCGTTCTTCATCGCCGCAGGCCTGCTGGTCGCCTGGGCAGTGTTCGTCTCGGCAATCGGGATCCGCAGCGAGCGCTTTCCATCCTCGGCGCGCCAGGGTCGCCTGCTGACCGCGGGCACCGCCGTGCTTGTGGCTTTCGCGGTGGCGATGGCCGTGGTCACGGCGAAGACGCCGCCGCCGGCGCCCCGGTACGAGACCGACGTGGTGACCAACGGCGTGGCCCCGCAGGTCACGCCTGTCAACGCGGCACCGACCAACGGGCCGCTACAGCTGTCCGCCAATCCCCAGGGAGCGCTCGCCTACAACACGACGGCGCTCAGCGCCGGCTCAAGCCACGTGACGATCGACTTCGCCAACCACTCACCGCTCGATCACAACGTCACGGTCGCCAACGCGCAGGGCAAGGTGCTCGGTCACACCCCGACCTTCACAGGTGGGACCAGGACGCTGACGCTGAACCTCGCCCCGGGCACCTACACGTTCTACTGCTCGGTCCCGGGCCACGAGACGGCCGGGATGAAGGGCACGCTCACGGTTCGGTAGCGGCCGTCTGCGAGCTGCGCGCCGGCTCAAAGCCGGCGCATGCCAGCACCGGCAGCGGTGGATAGCGCGGGAAGTACTCCGGTTGCGTGCGCGAGCGCCCGCACAGTGAGAAGACCGATCCGCGTGTGTTCGGCACGAGCCGCCGATGCGCGCAGCAGTCGCACATCCCCGTGGGCGGTGGTATGGCCACACAGGCACTATACTTTATGAAGTGAGTACGTTCACCCGCCTGCTCGGGTTTCTGCGGCCCTACCGTCGCGGCGTGATCTGGTCGGGAGTCCTCGCCGCGGCGGCGATCATGGCAACCGTCGCGATCCCATACATCAGCGGCGTGGCCATCGACGCAATCCACGACCACCGTCGTGGACGGCTGCTCGAACTTGGACTGCTCATCGCCGGTGCCGGCGTTGTACGGCTCGCGCTGTCCGCAGGACGGCGCCTGGTCGCGGGACGCGTCTCGCTCGGGGTCGAGTACGACCTGCGCAATCGGCTCTTCCGCCAGCTCCAGTCGCTCGAGCTTGCGTTCTTCGACCACCAGCAGACCGGACAACTGATGTCGCGCGTGACGGTCGATCTGCAGGCGATCCGCTTCTTTCTCGGCTACGGCCTGGTGTTCATCGTGCAGTCGGCGCTGTCGATCGCCCTCGCCGCGGTCGCGATGTTCGCGATTGAACCCGGGCTCGCCGCAATCGCGCTGATCCCGGTGCCGTTCGTCGTCTACGTCACGAACCGCTACAGCCGCCTCGCCCGGCCCGCCCTGCAAGAGGTCCAGCAGCGGATCGGCGAGCTGACCGCGGACACCGAGGAGAACATCTCTGGCGTGCGTGTGGTCAAAGCGTTCGCACGCGAGGCACACCAGCGTGCACGCTTTGAGCGCAGTGTGGCGCGCGTCTTCGACCAGTCGATGGTCGAGGCGCGGCTGCAGGCGCGTTACAACCCGCTGATCGGCTTCCTACCGCAAATCGGACTGGCCGCGATCCTGCTGGTCGGCGGGCACGACGTCATCGACCACCAACTGAGCATCGGCCAGTTCACGGCGTTCTACACCTACCTGCTGATGTTGCTCAGCCCGATGCGCACGCTGGGCGTCTCGCTCGGCATGGCCCAGCGCGCGACGGCCTCCGGTGTGCGGGTGTTCCAGCTACTCGACCGCGAGCCGCGCCTCACGGCCCCCGCGGGCGCTCCGCCACTGCCAACCGGAAACGGGCAGGTGCGCTTCGAGGGCGTGACGATGCGCTACGCGCCGGGCGCTCCCCCGGCGCTGCACGATGTCGACCTCGAGGTGCCTGCCGGTCGCACGGTCGCCCTGGTAGGCGCGACCGGCTCCGGCAAGACGACGCTGGCCGCACTTCTCGCCCGGCTGTATGACCCAACCGACGGACGCGTGGTGATCGACGGCGCCGATCTGCGCGAGGTGGATGTGGGCTCGGTGCGCTCCGCCGTGGCGATCACCAGCGATGACCCGTTTCTCTTCAGCACCACTGTTGCCGAGAACATCGCCTACGCGTGTCCGGAGGCGACACGCGCACAGATTCAGGACGCGGCACGCCGAGCCCAGGCGCACGAGTTCATCGAGAGCCTTCCCGATGGCTACGACACGCGCGTCGGCGAGCGCGGCCTGACGGTGTCCGGCGGCCAGCGCCAGCGGATCGCGATCGCTCGCTCAATCCTCGCCGACCCGCGAATCCTGATCCTCGACGACGCGACGTCCTCGGTCGACGCGACGACCGAACGCGCGATCAAGCTTGCGCTCGCCGAGGTGATGGCCGGACGGACGACCTTCATCATCGCCCATCGGCTCTCGACGATCGCGCTCGCCGACGAGATCGTCGTGCTCGAGGACGGACGCGTCGGCGACTACGGCACGCACGCGCAACTGCTCAAGCGCTCGCCGTTGTACCGCGAGATCGTCGAGAAGGGACTGCCGGACAGCGTCTTCTTGACGCGCAAGCAACGCGAGCAGCAGGTGGCCGGACTGTGACCGCGTCGCACACATCGCGGACCGCCGAGCTGCGGCGCCGACTGCGCGGGACCAGCGGACGCGGCCGGCGCCTGCGCGGACTCGCCGCGCTGCTCGCGCCCTACCGCGGGCGCGTCGTCCTGATGATCGCCTCGCTGGTGATCGGCACCGCCGCCTCGCTCGCGCCGGCCCCGCTCGCCGCGAGAGCGATCGACGACGGGATCCTCCCGCGCAACTTGCACAACCTCGAACTGATCGTCGCCGCGTTCGTCGTCGCCGCATTGATCGTCTGGGTCGCCACCGCGGCCCAGACCTACCTCGTCGAATGGGTCGGGCAGCGGGCGCTCGCCGACCTTCGCCTCGCGATCTTCGCTCACCTTCAACGGCTGCCCGTGAGCTTCTACGAGCGACGACCAACCGGGGTGCTCATCTCGCGAATGACCAACGACGTCGAGGCGCTGGACACGCTCGTGACCGACAGCGTCGTGACCCTCTTCCAGGGCGGACTGACGCTGATCGGCACGCTCGTGATCCTCCTGAGCTTCGACCTGCGCCTGGCGCTGATCACTTTCATAATGCTGCCGCTGATCGGCGTTGCCTCGCTGGTCTTCCGCATCGCCTCCGCCGATGCCTACCGGCGCACACGCGAGACGATCGGACAGATCACCGGCTATCTGCAGGAGTCGCTCTCCGGCGTGCGCGTCGTTCGCACGTTCGGCCAGGAGCGCCGGCACGCGGACGAGTTCGCCGCGCTCAACGAGCTCAACCGCGGCGCGAACATGACGACAGTCAACATGAACGCCGCCTACTTTCCGGCGATCGAGTTCGTCTCAGCGGTGGCCACGGTGGCCGTCCTGCTCTACGGTGGCGACCAGGTGCTCCATGGTGCGATCGCGCTCGGGGTCTTGGTCGGCTTCCTCGCGGCCCTGAACAACTTCTTCGATCCAATCACGCAGCTATCGCAGCTCTACACGACCTACCAGTCGGGCATGGCGGCGCTCGACAAGATCTTCGAGCTGCTGGACGAGCAGCCGGAGATGCTCGAGCGAACCGACGCGGCGACGCTCGGGCCGATCCGTGGCGAGCTGCGCTTCGAACACGTCAGCTTCGCCTATCGCAAGCGTGACGGCGAGCGCGATCGCCTCGCACTCGACGACATCGATCTGACGATCGCCCCCGGCGAGACGGTCGCGCTGGTCGGCGCGACCGGCGCCGGCAAATCGACCTTCGCCAAGCTGGTGGCTCGCTTTTACGATCCGACCCTCGGCCGCGTGGTGATCGACGGCACCGACGTGCGCGACGTCACNNGAGGCCTTCCTGTTCTCGGGCAGCGTTCACTCGAACATCGCCTTCGGGGCCCCGGAGGCAACGGACGTCGAGATCGAATCGGCGGCACGCGCGGTCGGCGCCCACGAGTTCATCTCGGCCTTGGAGCACGGCTATCAGACGGAGATCGGCGAGCGGGGCACCCAGCTGTCCGCGGGCCAACGCCAGCTCGTCGCCTTTGCGCGCGCGTTGATCGCCGATCCCCGCATACTCGTGCTCGACGAGGCTACCTCAAACGTCGACCTGCACACCGAGAGCCGGATCGAGCACGGCCTGCGACGGCTGCTCGCCGGTCGCACAGCGATCGTGATCGCCCACCGGCTCTCGACGATCAAGGACGCGAGCCGGATCGTCGTGCTCGCCGGCGGGCGCATCGTCGAGCAGGGCACCCACGACGAGCTGCTCGCCGCCGCCGGCGCCTACGCCAAGCTCTACCGCGATTGGTCGCAGGCCTCCGTTGCGGCGTGACAGATGTCATGGCGAGATCAGGACTCTCGCCACTTTCGCCGGCACCGCGGCGCACCTATTGTCTAAGCCAGGATGAACGCGATCGAGGTAACCGACCTGTCCAAGCGCTACGACCAGCTCGAGGCCGTTCGCGAAGTCAGCTTCGAGGTCGCCGCCGGCGAGGTCTTCTGTCTGCTCGGTCCCAACGGCGCCGGCAAGACCACGATCACCGAGATTCTCGAGGGTTACCGCTCGCGCAGCGCTGGCGAGGTTACCGTGCTCGGCCTCGACCCGGCTGCCGGCGCGCGCGAGCTGCGTGAGCGCGTCGGCATCGTGCTGCAGTCGTGCGGTGTTCAGGACGGTCTCACGGTGGGCGAGCTGCTCGAGATGTACGGCCGCTACCATCGTCAACGCCGCAGCGCCGACGAGCTGATCGAACTCGTCGAGCTGGAAGCCAAGCGCGACACGCGCGCCGCCCAGCTCTCCGGCGGACAGCGGCGTCGGCTGGATCTCGCGCTGGCGCTGGTCGGCGACCCTGACCTGGTGTTTCTCGATGAGCCGACGACCGGCTTTGACCCCCAGGCGCGCCGTCATGCGTGGGCGACGATCCGCGCGCTCTGCGGGCTCGGCAAGACGATCTTCCTCACGACGCATTTCATGGACGAGGCACAGACGCTTGCCGACCGCGTCGCCGTCATGCGCGCCGGGCAGATCATCGCGCTGGGCGCGCCGGATGAGCTCGGCGGCCGCGACGCGCGCCCGGTCGAGATCCGCTTCGAGTTGCCCGATGGTTGGACGCTCGACGAGCTCCCCGAGGTGGCGGCGCGCCAGCGCAGCGCCGAGGGCCGTCGCGTCCTGATCCGCACCGACCAGGCAGTGCGCGCGACGGCACAGATCACCGCGTGGGCACTCGATCACGATGTCGAGCTGGCGCAGTTCTCGGTCTCACAACCGACGCTCGAGGACGTCTATCTCGAGCTGACCGGCGAGCGCGAGCCGGGAGAGCGCAAACAGACGGAGGCAGCGCGGTCATGACCACGGCCCCCGCGACGCTCCGCCGCGACCTCGGCCTCGCCTCCTGGCAGGCGCTGTATGAACAGCGCGCCTTCTGGCGAAATCGAGCCCGCGCCTTCTTCGCCTTCCTGATGCCGATCATGTTTCTGGTCATCTTCGCGTCGATCTTCGGCAAGCAGACGATCGCGACGCGCCACGGCCTGCCCTACAACGACTTCTTCGTGCCGGGCATCCTCGCCTACGGGATCATCGCCACGACCTTCTTCAACATCGCCGTGAGCACCGCGATCCTGCGGGACCAGGGCGTGCTGAAGCGCATGCAGGGCACACCGCTGCCGCGCTGGTCCTACGTCGCGGGCCGCATCGCATCCTCGGCGATCACCACGCTGATGATGACGGCGCTGGTGCTGGTGATCGCGAGGCTTGGGTATGGCGTGCACGTGCGCGGCGCAACGCTCGCGGGGTTCATCGTCGCGCTGGTGCTGGGCAGCGCCTGTTTCACGACGCTCGGCATCGGCATCGTCCGCTTCATCGACAACGCCGACGCTGCACCGGCCGTGCTCAACGTCGCAATCCTGCCGCTCACCTTCATCTCCGGGGTCTGGTTCTCGACCGACAACCAGCCGGCGTGGCTGCGCCACGTCGCGGAGGTCTTCCCGGTCCACGCGCTGGCTGACGGCCTACAGTACGCATTCAACCCGCACACCACCGGCGCGGGGATCAACGGCGGCGATGTCCTCACGCTCGCGATCTGGCTGTTCGTCGGCGTCGTGCTGATGATCCGCTTCCTGCGCCAGCCGCTCGGCGAGCGATGATCGAAGCGAGCTGCGACACGCCGGCCGGCGCGCGGCGCGGGGGCGTCTCGACGCTTGTGCTCGGCTCGATCTGGCTCCCCTTCCTCATCTTCCCGATGCTCGCGCTCGTCCACGCGCATATCTCGGCCACCCACCGGGTGCTCGCCCTCGCCGGCGCCGGCACCTTCGTGGTGATCTACTGCGCGGTGGTCGCGAAGCCCGAACGCGTGGCGCGGACCCCGGGAGCGCTCGCCGTAAGCGTCCTGCTGATCGCGCTGGCTGTAGCTCTGACGACACTTGACCGCGACCAGTGGGCCTCACTCTTCATTTACGCCGCGGCGGCCGGAGCGCTCGTGCTTCCCGCACGCACAGCGGCCGTCCACGTACTGGGCGCCACAGCACTCGCCGCCGGCCTGAGCGCTGCCGAAGGAGCGGGCTCCAGCGTCGTGCTGAGTGTGGCTGTCGGTTCCGCCGGCATCGGCTATCTCGTGATCGCCGTCGGCCAGTTGCGCGCACGGAACTTCGAGCTGGCACGGGCACGGACCGAGCTCGCAGAACTCGCCGTGGCAACCGAGCGCGAGCGCTTCGCCCGCGACCTGCACGACCTGCTCGGCCACAGCCTTTCGGTGATCTCGTTGAAGGCGCAGCTCGCCCGGCGACTGCTTGCGAGCGCGCCGGCGGAGGCGGAGACCCACATCGCCGACCTCGAGCAGGTCACCCGCGAGGCGCTGACCGAGGTTCGTGAGGCTGTCAGCGGCTACCGCCAGCCCACACTTGAGGCCGCCCTGGCCGCGGCGCGCCTGGCGCTCGAGGCGGCGAGCATCGACGCCCACATCGACATGGCGCCGGCGGAGCTTGCGCCGCAGACCGAAGGGGTTCTCGCCTGGGCCGTGCGCGAGGGCACGACCAACGTGATCCGCCACAGCGGCTCGCGCAACTGCTGGATCCACCTCGGTTTCGGCGAAAGTGTGGCCGCGCTCGAGATCCTCGACGACGGCCATCGTGCCGGCGACGGCGGCGAGGCGGCCGGAGGGACGGGCCTGTGCGGTCTGCGCGAACGCGCGGCGGCGCTCGCCGGCGCCGTCGAGAGCGGCGAGCGCGCCGATGGCGGTTACCGGCTCGCCGTCGTGCTGCCCCGAAACGGACGATGATCCGCATCCTGATCGCCGAGGACCAGGCGATGGTGCGCGGCGCGCTCGCGAGTCTGCTGGCCATGGAGGATGACCTCGATGTCGTGGCCGAGGTCGCCCGCGGCGACGAGGTGCTCGCGGCCGCGCGCGCCTGCAATCCGGACGTTGCGCTGCTGGACATCGAGATGCCCGGGGCGAACGGTCTCGAGGTGTGCGAGCAGCTCGGGACCACGTTACCCGGGGTGCGCGTGCTGATTCTGACGACGTTCGGACGGCCCGGCTATCTCCTGCGCGCGATGCAGGGCGGCGCCGCCGGCTTCCTGCTCAAGGATGCCCCGGCACCGGAGCTGGCCGAGGCGATTCGCCGCGCCGTCGCCGGCGATCGGATCGTCGATCCCGCGCTCGCGGCGGCCGCGCTGCATCACGGGGCTAACCCGCTCACCGCGCGTGAGCGCGAGGTGCTCTCGATCGCGCGGCGCGAGGGCACAGTGGCGGAGCTCGCGGCGGCGCTGCACCTCTCGCACGGAACCACTCGCAACCACCTCTCGGCGATCATGCGCAAGCTCGGCGCATCCAGTCGCATCGAGGCGATCGGCATCGCCGAGCGGCAGGGCTGGCTTTAGCTGCGGCCCCGGCCGACCTATAATCGGGACAGCTCGCTGCCAAGCCGACCGTCACGCCGTGGCGCGGACGCGGCCTGGAGCGATGCGTTGCGGGATGGTGTAATCGGCAACACGTCTGCCTCTGGAGCAGAAATTTGGGGTTCGAGTCCCTGTCCCGCAGTAGATGCGAACTCCGCGACCCGTGCAGCGGCGCGGCGCTCAGTTCATCAGCATCCAGCAGGCGGCGGTCCAGTAGAAGCGGGTGCGGCCGCCGAGCAGCGGCTGCGGCAGCGCGATCGTCGCGTAGAGGCCGTCGAGTGTGATCGGCGCTGTCGCGACGGCCGCCAGGTCGGCCCGCAGCCGCGCTGCGCCGCCGCGCTTAGCGAGCAGGCGAGCGCTGCGGGCATCCCAACGCTCGGCGCAGCTCTTGCCGTCGACGGTCGCCGTGAGCGGTGCGTACAGCTTGCTGCAGGCGGCCGACCCGTCGTGGTGGAGCTCCGCGCGCAGCACCGTCGACGCCGCCAGGCGCAGCATCGCCGTCGAGCCGAGGCTGTCGGCCGAAGCGCTCGCGCACAGCCCAAGCGCGACCACGCCGGCGCACAGGAGCGTCTTTGGTCCGCGACCCATTCGCGTGAGGGTAGCCGCAGCGGTGGAGGCGGCGGGCGCGATCTGGACGGCTGTTCGATCAGTCCGGCGCGAACACCGGCGTGATCTGGTCCTCCAGGCCCGAGTCGAGCACCAGCAGGACCTGATCGCCGGCCTCGACGACGGTGTCGGCGGTCGGAACAAACCCGCGCCCGTCGCGCAGCACGGAGATGATCAGGCTGCCCTGCGGCAGCGCCACGTCCGCGACTCGCTTGGCTGCCGCGGGCGCCGACTCCTGTACCTCGAGCTCGATGATCTCCAGCCGCTCCTCCTCCAACGCGAGCAGGTGGACGAGGCCGTAGCGGGGCACCTCGTGCTCGATCAGACGCAGGATCAGGTCGGTGGCCGAGACCACCGGCTGAATCCCGAGCAGCTTGAAATGCTGCAGATTGCGCGGGTTGTTGACGCGGGCGATCACGCGCTCACAGAGGTACTTCTCCTTGGCCACCTGGCAGACGAGCATGTTGTCCTCGTCGTCGCCGGTTACCGCCACGACCAGGTCGGCGCGCTGAACGCCGGCGCGCTCCAGGATCCAAAGCTCGGTCGCGTCGCCGTACTGCACCGCATGTTCGAGCTCCTCCTCGACGACGAGGTAGCGACGCCGATCAGCCTCCAGCAGCGTGACCTCGTGCCCCTTTGCGATCAGCTCGCGCGTGAGGTTCAGACCAACCTTGCCCGAGCCGACGACGATCACATACACGGCTACTGCTCCGCCCCGAGCGCCTGCTCGAACATCTCGATCGCGTGTTGGGTCGGCGAGATCGTGTGCAGGCCCTGTTCGGCGTACCAGGCCGCACGTGCCGGGTCCATCACGCGGCAGAGCACCTTCTCGATGCCGAAGCGCCGCTTGACGATCTGGGCGACGGTCAGGTTGGTGTTGTCGCCGTCGGTCGAGGCGATGAACACGTCGGCTTTCTGAACCCCAGCCTCGATCAGCGCATCGACCTCGAGCGCCGTGCCGACCGTGAAGATGCCGCCGGCGTCCTCCCAGGTCTGGCCCTCGATCTCGACCAGCCGCTCGTGCGAAAGAGGGTCCTCGTCCAGCACCGACACCTCGTGGCCCTGCGCGAGGGCTCGCTTGGCGACAGCGGACCCGACGCGTCCCGCTCCGACGATCAACACAAACATCGGGCCGGATGCTACTGATCGGGCGCAGCCAGCCGCGCCGGGGCACTCGCGCGGGCCGGCGCGGTGAGGATCACGCGGCAGCGGGCCCTGTCGACGACGTAGCGGATCGTCTCCGAGACGGTGCTCTCGCCGACCAGCGTTCGCCCGCCGAGCAGCGACCCCGCCCGGCTGCGCGCCGTCTCATCCGCCGCCAGCACGATCGCCTCAACGCCGCGCCGGCGCGACTCCTCCACGATCGCCTGGCCAAGGCGCCGCGCTCGAACTGTCGCGGTCGCAACCTCAACGCCCCTGTACTCCTCACCGACGCGCTTTGCGCGCGCCAGCGCCGCGCGCGCCGCCTTCAGTTGCGGCTCGGGCAACGGCGCGTCCAGCGGCAGCGACATCGGCACGCGGAAGATCCAGATCGCCTCGATCGTCGCTCGATCGATCGCCGCCTCGTCGGCGCTTTCCGAAGAGACCAGCAGCGCCGCCGTCTGTACGAGGTCGTCGTCCAACGCGCCGCCGAGCAGCGGCACGAGGATCGAGCCGAAGTCGCGCTCGGGTGCTCGCGCACGCAGCACCGCCTCCGGCACGGTCACCCGCGCGCCGATGGCCCTGCCTTCACGTTTGCGATAGAGCACGAAGAAGACGATGCCGGCGAGCACCCATGCGAGCCCCACGTAGCGCGCGCCGGCGTGCAGCACGACCACCGTGATCCAGCCGGCGCCCGACAGCAGCGCTCCGAGCGCCGCCGGCAGCGGCAGCACGCCGCCGCGCCAGCGGATCCCACCCGGCATCCGGTAGGGCCGTGGCCGGTCGGGCTCGCGGTAGCGCAGCACGCAGATCGACAGGTGCGCGATCGTGAACGCGAGCATTGCGCCGAAGGCGAAGATCCCGAACAGGAAGTCGAGGTCGTCGGTGACCACGAGCGCGCCGGCGATTGTCGCAGCCAGGCAGATCAGCACGAACGGAGTCGCACGCTGCGGATGCAGCCGACCCAACGCGCTGGGAATCTGGCGATTGGTCGCGAGCGAGAAGGCCAGACGCGAGAGGCCGAGCATCGCCGAGCGCGCGGCGGCGATCAGCGTCAGACCGGCCGCCGCCGCCACCGTGTACTTGAGCGCATCGGCCAGTGCGAGCGGGTGAAAGCGCTCGACGATGCCGATCACCGGCGCGCCGAGATGGCTGGCGGCGAGCGTCGAGTGGCCACCGACCACAGGTGTCGCTGTCACGGCCACGAGCGCCATCCCGACGTAGACCACAAGGATCGTCAGGCTGGCGCCCCAGGTGATGCGTCGAACACCGGTGCGGCTGATCGCCAGCTCCCCGGAAAGCCCGGAAGCCGACTCGAGGCTCATGAACGCGACGGTGGTGATCGCGAGCGCGTAGATCACGCCCGACCAGCTGGGCGCGCTGCCCAAGTGGATGTGATCGGTGATCGTTGGCAAATTGAAGAACAGCACGAGCCCGATCACGATCACGACGAGCTGGATCAACAGGTCCAGTGCCACGATCGCGAGCAGTTGCCGGGCATGGCGCAGCGAGGAAAAGCCGAGCACGTTGACGATCGCGACGTAAGCGACGACGGCCAGCGCCAGTGCGACGCGCGGGGGGCCGTGGCCGAAGGCCGGCACGAAGGTCGCCAGGTAGTCCGCCGCCGTGAGCGCGCAGACAGCGATCAGGATCACGTAGTCGAGCAGCACCGCGGCGGCCGCGATGAAGCTGATGAGCTCGTTGAACGCGTAGCGGGCGAAAACTGTGGAGCCGGCGCGCTCCGGATGCATCTTCGCGCCCTCCAGATAGGTCATCGCGGTCAGCGCGAAGAACAATCCGGCGCCGAGATAGACGAGCGGCGTGAGGCCGAGCGCGTGCCCCGAGACGATCCCCAGCGAGAAGTAGATCGAGCTCGCCAGCGACGTCCAGATGATGACCCCGAGCCGCGGCCAGCCGATCGAACCGCTGCCCTGGCTCCAGGCGTCGCTCATCGTCGGGGACGCTGCTGGGCAACAACCCACAGCCGGCCCGCCCCGGCGGCGATCATCGCCACACCGACCCCCGCCGCCAGCAGCGCGCCGCGAGCGATCAGAAGCACGCCGAGCACGATCATCACCACCGAAAGGACCCGCGTCACGGCGTCGTGCAGGGAGCGCCCTGGTCCTTGCGGCGACGATCGGCGAGGCGCCATCGCGCTTACTTGATCAGCGGAATGATCAGGATTGCAACGATGTTCGCCACCTTGATCATGGGGTTGATCGCCGGCCCGGCGGTGTCCTTGAACGGGTCGCCGACGGTGTCGCCCGTGATCGAGGCCGCGTGGGCATCGGAGCCCTTGCCGCCGTAGGCGCCGTCCTCGATCAGCTTCTTGGCGTTGTCCCACGCGCCGCCGCCGGCGGTCATCAGTACGGCGAAGAAGAAGCCGACGACGATCACGCCGATCAACATGCCGCCGAGCGCCTGGACGTCGATCAGGCCGACGATCACCGTGAGGGCTATCGGCAGTATCGACGGCAGGATCATCTCGCGCTGCGCGGTCCGCGTGACGATGTCGACGCAGGTCGCATAGTCGGGCTCCTCGGTGCCGTCCATGATCCCGGGCTTCTCGCGGAACTGTCGGCGCACCTCCTCGACGACCGCGCCGCCCGCCCGGCCGACAGCCTCGATCGACAGCGAAGCGAACAGACAGACCATCATCCCGCCGAGGATCAGGCCGATCAGCACGGGCGGCTGGGAGATGGCGAAGACGACGTTGTCGCCCTTCGCCGCCAGCTCGTCCTTGAAACCGGCGAACAGCACGACGGCAGCGAGCACCGCAGAGCCGATCGCGTAGCCCTTCGTCACGGCCTTGGTGGTGTTGCCGACCGCGTCGAGCGGATCGGTGACGTTGCGGACCTCCTCGGGCAGGTCCGCCATCTCAGCGATGCCGCCGGCGTTGTCGGTGATCGGGCCGAACGCGTCGAGTGCGACGATCAAACCGGTCAGCGACAGCTGACCCATCACGGCCACGCCGATGCCGTAGATGCCGACCGTCCCTCCGCCGGCGAGCTTCCAAGACGCCAGGATGCCCAGCACCAACACGATCGCCGGCAGCGCTGTCGCCTGCAGGCCCGAGGCGAAGCCCTGGATGACGTTCGTCGCGTGACCGGTCAGTGAGGCCTTGGAGGTCTTCTTGACCGGCGAGAAGCGCGTTGAGGTGTAGTAGTCGGTGAGCACGAACAGGCAGGCGGTTACAGCGATGCCGACCAGCGCGCACAGGTAGAGCTTGCCCCAGGCCGGTGCCGCGGCGCCACCCTTGAGCACGACGCCGCGCATCAGCCAGTAGGTGATCGGCGCGAACGCCGCCGCGGCGATCACAGCCGAGGCGATCAGCCCCTTGTAGAGTGCCCGCTCGACGTTGCCCACGCTCGAGCGCACGAAGAACGTGCCGACGATCGACGCGATGATCGCGACGCCCCCGAGCAGCAGCGGGAACAGGGCTACACGGGTGCTCTGGCTGAAGGAGAGCACGCCGAGCAGCATCACCGCGACGGCGGTGACGGCGTAGGTCTCGAACAGGTCGGC
>PMKB01000063.1 GCA_003157595.1 Solirubrobacterales bacterium | reverse complement strand
GTGAAGCGGTCGTCTCGTGTGGTCGCGGCGTGCGTTGGTGGTTCGCGTGCCGGCCGGCTCCCCCAGCTCAGCTGTGAGCTTTTGTGAGGACGAGGGCGATGACGCCGCCGAGCATCAGGAGGAATACGAGCGCGGTGAGGGCGCGGCGTGTGGCTTCGAGCCTCGCGGCGCGGTGGTTGGCACGGCGGCTCAGCTCGTCGTAGGAGATGAGCCAGGCCATGCCTGCGCCGATGACGGCAAACGGGACGGTGAGCAGGAACAGGTCGAGCACGATGCGTCAGGTGCCGTTCGCGTTGCGAGCGACGGATGCCGAGTCTCGGGCCTGTGTCGGTCCGCGTGCTGGGCCGACAGGTCCCACCACCCGCATTCAGCTGCGAAGCGTGGCGGCGAGGGCGCGTTCGTCCAGGAGTAGGTCGAGCGCGTCGAGGATGGACGCGCACGCGAGGTCGGCGGCGGCGAGGGCTCGTGGACTTGTGCCTTCGCGACCGATCACGGCGATGCCGAGCGCCGAGGATTTGAGCATCAGCTCGTCGTTGTTGCCGTTGCCGATCGCCGCGCACCGCTCGGCGCCCAGGGTCTCGACGAAGCACTGCTTCTCGGTCCCGGTTGAGATCCGGACCGCGTCGAGGCCGAGTTCGCGGGAGATCTCGGCCATGGTTCCGAAGGTGTCAGCCGACAGCAGGTGCAGCTCGAATTGCGCTGCGACCTTGTGTAGGCGTTCGCTCACGCCTTTGATGAGCTCGCCGCGGTCGGTCAGCGTTCCGTTGAGGTCGAGCACGACGTGTTCCAGCTCAAGTGTCGCGCTGCCAGGGACTTCGAATCGCCGACCCACGCTCGAACGCTACCGCGCGGCGTCCGGGTGGAGGCTGCGCGACTGACACGTTGCCAGGCCAAGCGGGCCGCGCGGTCTCGTCGGATCACGGGTTGGGAGAAGACTCCAGAAGCGTGTGGGCAAGTCAGGTGTCGCCGTCTTGAGGCGCGCCTTGACGCTGTGCGGCGCTGCCTGCAGTTGGTGGGGCGGCGCTGAAGGTGCGCTGGTAGAGGTCCTCGCCGTAGCTGGTCGGTAGGGGTTCGCCTTCGGTGATGTGGAAGGTTCTGTGGCCGTCGATGCCGCGGTCGGCGCGCAGGAACAAGGTGGCGTCGGCGTGGTGCTGGTAGAGCCCGTGCGCCAGCTCGTAGAGGTGGGTGACGAACACCACGGTGTTGCGGGTGTCGGTCATGGCGTGGATGACCTCGGCGGCGACTTCCGATCCTTCGCGCTCGTTGGTGGCCGCGAAGGATTCGTTGCAGATCAGGAGCGCGTCTGTGTTGATAGCCCCGGTGATTTCGCTCATTCGGGCAAGCTCTTCGTCGAACTTGCCGCTGGTCATGGTGGCGTCTTCTTCGCGCTTGTAGTGCGTGAAGACACCGCTGGTGACGGTAGCGCCGTAGGAGCTTGCGGGGACGAGCATGCCTGCTTGCATCATCAGCTGGGCCACTCCGAGACCGCGTAGGAGCGTCGACTTTCCACCCTGGTTGGCGCCGGTGATGATGATCAGTGGTTTGCCGTCGGCGCAAAGGTCGTTGCCCTGCACGCGGTTGGGAATCCGCAGCGACAAACACGGGTCATAGAGTGCGCGCGCATTGAGGATGGAGGTTCCGGGCGGGTAGGGGTCGGGTACGCATTCGGGTTCGTGTTTGGCGGCGAGTTGGTCGTGCAGGTTCAGACAGCCCACGTAGAAGCCGAGTTCGGTGCGCAGTGCGGAAAGGAAGCTGAGGACGTGGTCGGTGGACTGGCCGAGCGCGTTGGCGACGAGGCTCAGCACACGGTCGCGCAGCGCGCTCATAGCCTGGCCGCCGGCTTCGTCGCGCGCCGGGATGGTCCAGCTGTAGGCGGGCTTCTTGACCGCGGGCCGCCGGAACAGGAAGGTTCTGTTATCGCGCCGCGGTACGCGGAGCACGTAGCGGATTCCTTGGCTTTGCTTGCCGAGCTGGGCGCTGCCGAGGACGCCGTCGCGGAAGCGGAGCTGGCGAAGGTGCTGGGCGATCTCGTCGAAGTACTCGTCGTCCAGTTCACGCCGCAATGTGTCGAAGAACCGCCCGAAGCCCTCGGAGCTGAACTCGGCGGCATGGTTCTCGGTGAGTGTCCGTAGCTGTTTGAGGAAGCCGACAAGCGCCTCCAGAACGGCAATCGACCGGCTAACCAGGGCCTCCCCGCGGTTGCTGAACCAGCCGCGGTAGACCTGGCGCTCTGAGGCGATGGCGGCAACCGCGAGGTCGTGGATCTCTCGCACGATCGCCGGATGCTCCAGGCAGTCGGCGAGTACTGCCTGGCGATAGCGGATCTGCTCCGGTGTGGTGAGGGACGACAGCATCGCGCTGCGCGCGGAGGCGTGCACGACCTCGTCGCCGAGCGCCATCGCGTTCCACACGACGTCCAGCTCGAGGTCCGCAATCAGATCCTGCTCGCCGATCCGCGACTCCCGCTCCAGTTCGAAGTCGCGATCAGCGAACATGAGCAGCGCCTTCATCGTGCCTGCCCGGTGAGCTGATCGTAGGTTAGGCCGTACTTCTCGGCGATCGCGCGGGC